>NZ_VYKE01000092.1:0-23224 GCF_032424515.1 Pseudomonas sp. JV245A | reverse complement strand
TGCAGGTGGTCTTGTCCGCCGCCAGCAGATGCTGCTGGTGCAATTGCCCGCTGACCCGGGGCACCAGCGCCTCGGGCACCACCACACAGAACGGCATGCCCGTGCGCTGCAGGAACGCCACGCCTTCGGCCAACGCCCCCGGCTCGTCGACGGCGCAGACATTCATCATCAACAGGTTCAGGCTGCTGGCTTCGACCCCGGTGCAATAGGCACTCAGGCCACTGCCGAAACGTCGATAGAACTGGGAGATGGAAACGAAGAAATAGTCTTGCGCCTGGTGATACAGGTCGATGACCGAAGCACCGGTACTGGCCGACATAAGCTGCCTCCTTGAGCGTCGTGGCGCCCCATGGGGCACCTGGCCCGGGCCACGTTAAGCCCAGCGCCCCGACAGCTCCAGCACAATCCTGTTTTATTGTGCGAAGGAGTGTTGTGAGGTGTAAGCGGGCACTGGAAAAAAGCACTTTCGCCAGAGCCCTGCTGTCACACCTTCAGACACCTCCCCCATAAGGAACACGGCCATGAAGTTCTCGAAGATCTCGCAAGCGCTGTCGATGTGGGCCGGCAGCCCGAAAACCTTTCTCGGCGCGCTGTTGCTGATTCTGATCTGGGGGCTCAGCGGGCCGGTGTTTCACTTCAACGACACCTGGCAGTTGATCATCAATACCTCCACCACCATCATCACCTTCCTCATGGTGTTCCTGATCCAGAACACCCAGAACCGCGACAACGACATTCTGCACTTGAAGATCGACGAGCTGCTGCGGGCCACCAAGGCGGCCCACAACGCCATGCTCAACCTGGACGGGCTGGACCTCAAGCAGCTGGAGCAGATGCGCCGCGAATACCGCGAGATCGGCCAGGGCGTCGATTCCGAGCTGTCCGTCAGCACCTCCAGCCAGCAGGACAAGACCGATCTCAACCAGTGCTGAGATCGGCTCGGCGAAGGCAGGCCCCTGCGCCGATCATCCTAGGGCAGAGGGTTGCCGCCGGTGACCCCGAACACTTCGCCGGTGATGTAGCTCGATTCCTGCGACGCCAATAGCACGTACAGGGGAGCGCATTCGGCCGGCTGCCCCGGACGCTTCATGGGGGTTTGCAGGCCGAACTGCGGGATCTTTTCCCGAGGCTGGCCACCACTGGGTTGCAGTACGGTCCAGATCGGCCCCGGCGCCACGGCGTTGACCCGGATCCCCCGCCCGATCACCTGTTTGGCCAGGGCCTTGGTGAAAGCCACGATCGCCGCCTTGGTGGTGGCGTAATCCAGGAGGCTGGCCGAAGGCTGGTAGGACTGGATGGACGCGGTGTTGATCACCGTGGCGCCAGCCGGCATCAGCGGCAAGGCCGCCTGACAGATCCAGAACAAGGCATACACGTTGGTCTTCAAGGTGGCGTCGAACTGAGCGGTGCTGATGTCGGCGATGTCCTCCTGCGCCACCTGCTTGCCCGCCACGTTGACCAGGATGTCCAGCCCACCCAGTTGCTCATGGGCACGGCGCACCAGGTCGCGGCAGAAACGTTCGTCGCTGATATCGCCGGGAAGCGCAACGGCCTTGCGCCCGGCGGCCTTGATCAGCTCTATCACCTGGCGGGCGTCGCGCTCTTCCTCGGGCAGGTAGTTGATGGCAACGTCCGCGCCTTCACGGGCATAGGCAATGGCCGCCGCGCGGCCGATACCCGAATCGCCGCCGGTGATCAGGGCCTTGCGCCCCAGCAACCGGCCAAAACCGTGATAGCTGTGCTCGCCGTGGTCGGGACGGGGAATCATGTCCTGGTCAATGCCCGGCGCCGTTTGCGGCTGGTCGGGAAATTCCGGCTGGGGGTACTGGGTCAGGGGATTCTGCATCGCGTACTGATTGGATACGGGTTGAGTCGACATGGTGCTCTCCAACTAAAGGGCAAGGATGGGGCAACGGCGGGGCTCAACCGTCCAGCCGGTCGGACCGGCGCCCGGCCTGCAGGGCCTTGGCCATCTGCAGGTGGTTTTCCAGCTTGGGCAGGGTCTCTTCGGCAAATGCCTTGAGCTCCGGCACCTCGCTGGTCTGCGCCTGCTGCTGGATCTGCTCGATGGCTTCTTCGGTGGCCTTGACCTGGCTGGCGGCGTAGGCGCGGTCGAAGTCCTCGCCCTCGGCCTCAGGTACGCGGGGCATCAGGCGCTTGGCCTGGTCCATCACCTGGTCCCGGGGGGCGACCGGCAAGTCCAGCTGCTTGGCGATCTTGGCCAGGTGCTGGTTGGCGGTGGTGCGGTCGTTGATCACCTGAATGGTGTATTCCTTGACCGCCTTGGATGAGGTCTGCTGGTGGGCCAGGCGGCTGGCTTCGATATCGGCCATGCCCTTGGCCGAGGCGTCGTCGATGAAATCCGCGGGGGACTGGGCCAGGGCGCTGGTGGCGCCAAGGCCCAGGAGCAGTGCCAGTCCGGCACCGCGCATGACTGTGGCCATGGGGTTCATGAGGTGGCTCTCCGCTTGCAAATTGATCTGCCGGAAGCCATGGCTCCCGTCTGCATAGGGAAAGGTGGGGGGCGCAAAGGTTTAGAAAAACCCTCGCTTGCACGACGAACGGTGAACCCCGGCACGGCCGGGCCAGGGCTTCATCCGGTGCTTGCCGGCTCAGGCGTTGGAGCGGCTTTTCTGTGCCCGCTTGACCGCGTACATGGCTTCGTCGGCGTGCTTGAACAGCTGCTTTTCCTCCAGGCCATGCTCGGGATACAGGCCGATGCCGATGCTCGGCAGGATGTTCAACGAGTGGCCGTCCAGGCGCAGCGGCTCGCCCAGCGTCCGCCGGATCTTCTCCGCTACCCGCTGGGCATCCTCGCTGTGCTGCACGCTCTCCAGCAGGATCACGAACTCGTCGCCGCCGATCCGCGCCACGGTGTCGGTTTCCCGCACGCAGCCCTTGAGCCGGTTGGCCACCGCTTGCAGCAGCATGTCCCCCACCGCGTGCCCGCAGGTGTCGTTGACCTCCTTGAACTTGTCCAGGTCGACATACAGCAGGGCCATGCGCCCCGACTCGCGCCGGGCCCGGGCCAGGGCCGAACGCAGGCGCTCGCGCAGCAGTTCGCGGTTGGGCAGGAGAGTCAATTGATCGTATTCGGCCATGTAGTGCAGGCGTGCATGCAGCTGCTTGCGTTCGATGGCTGCGGCCAGCTGCGCGCTGACGTACTGCAAGAGTTCCTGGTCCTGTTCGCTGTAGCTTTCGGTGCCCGGGGCGCTCTTGACCATCAGCACGCCGATGGTGCCCTTTTGCGAATTCAGCGGCACGCCCAGCCAGCAGCGCGAACCCTGGATAGCCGCGAACTCGCTCCAGAGCACCCGGTTCACCGGGCACTCCGGCGCCAGCAGCAAGGGCTGGCCGCATTGCAGCACCTCGACGCAGAAGCGTTCGATCAAGGTGCCCGGCAGTTCCGGGCTGCCCTCGCAGTCATCGACGTGATAGGGAAAACTCAGGCTGGCGCTGCGCTCGTCGTAGAGCGCCAGGGAACAGTTCAGCGCCGGCAGCCATTCGCCGATGATCCGATGCACATGCCGGAACAGCACCAGCAGGTCTTCGGTGGCATGGGCCGCCTCGGAAATCGCGTACAGCGCCGCCTGCCGGGATTCCGCCTGCTTGCGCTCGGTGATGTCGCGGGCCACGGCGATGCGCAACTGATCCACTTCCGACCAGCGCGCCGACCAGAGAATATGCGCCACCCGCCCGTCCTTGCGCACGTAGCGGTTCTCGAAATTCGGCTTGGGCACCCCGCCCATGATTTCCCGGGCGGCCTGCAAGGTACGTTCACGATCGGCCGGGTGCACCAGCTCGATCATCGGGCGGCCGATCAGCTCGTCGGCGGTGTAGCCGAAGACCCGCTCACAGGCGGCGCTGACGAACACGAAGCGACCCTCGACATCCACGGCGCACACGGCGTCCAGGAGCAGGTCGATGAAACTGGCCAGAGGCGCGGAGTTCTTGGTTGCCATCAGAGAAAGCTACTACCCATGAAAAATGCACTGAGTACCCATCCCTTGAGCCCGGTCGCAGGCCGAAGCCTGCAACTGCACACCGTCGCAACCCGCGCGGCGCGTCACGCCTTGTTGCCGACCAACCCTGGCACTGCGTGCAGCAGGGCATTGATCGCGAAACCGATGAACATCACCCCGCAGACCCGGGTGATCGCCAGCTCGTGGCGCTGGTACCAATTGCGTACCTTACGCGCGCCGACGATGCCGATGAGGATAGCGTATGCGCCAAGGCCGCCAAGGAAACTCAGGGCAATCAGCCCCGGCAGCATCGACCAGGTCAACAGCTCCGCGCGGCTGGAGAGCAGCGCGGTGAAGGTTGCCACCGCCACCGGATAAGCCTTGGGATTGGTCAGGCCGAACAGGATCCCGTGCCAGAACGGGTTGCGCGCCGGGCCCTGGGGTTCATCGCCATCGCGCGGTTTACTGCGGATGGCCCGCAGGCCGAGCCAGAACAGGTACAGGCCGCTGAGCACGCCAAGGATATTGAACGCATCGCTGCCGATCTCCCGGGCCCCGACAATGGCGATCAGCGCCGTGCTGCACCAGACCACGTCGCCCAGCATGTGCCCGCAGAGAAACCCGGCCCCCGCCTGCCGCCCGCGGGCCGCGCCGATGCCGAACACCGCCAGCACTCCGGGCCCGGGGGTGATTGCATAAATGAAACCCGAGGCGATAACGGCCAGCAACAGCGATGAGGTCATCAGCAAGACTCCAGGACGATGCGCCTGACAAAAACGCCAGGCACAGGGGGAATGTGGCGGATTCTGCACGATCAAGGCACCTTGCCACCAGCCGCTTTCGTCAGCTGCCCCTGTGGAACGGTCTCTCAATCGGCGGAGTAAAAGCGCATTCCCGGGTAAGGATGATCGCGCCAGGCCAGCAATCGCGAGGCCAGATCGCTGACGGCCAGGCTCAGGTGGTTGAGCCCCTTGTGCATGGTTCACGCCCCCGTCAAGGTTTTCGGCAAGGGGTAGCGCTGGCCGTCGTAGTGCAAGGTGACACGGCTGTCCCTGGGCACCAGGTCGCGGCTTTCGCAACCGGCCGGCCCCTTGAAATGCTCGGTGTCGACGATTCGCGTACGCACCAGCAGGTCGGTCTGGCCGTTGCGCTGGCCGTTGCCCAGTTCCAGGGTCCGGTGCAGGGTCCGGCTGCGCCCGACACACTCACCGCCCCGGCCGAGCTCAGCGCGGCGCTCATCCACCACCAGCCCTTCGAGCCTAGGCGGAAGGCCCTTGCCATCACGCACGAACAGGGTCAGCACGGTTTTCTCATGGGGGTGGGTGCTTGAGGCGCGGCGGTAAGTGGCCCGCAGGCCAAAGGCCCGCTCCTCCTCGCTCAACTGGTAACGCCCGGTATCGATCTGCAACCCCTGCAAGGCCAAGCCATCGGAACGCCGGGACAGGTCCTTGTTGTAGCTGGCCACGGCCCAGCCGCTGTCGTCGAGCAGCAGCGCCACATCCAGGTTGTAGCGAGGTACCTTGGCGTTTTCGGCCCCTTGCACCGGCGTTGCTCGAACCCCGATGTTGATGCCGTCTTCCGCCGGCCAGGGTTTGCAGACATGGAGTTCTCCCGGGGAATTGGGGCTGTTGTCGCACTCGGCCAGCGCCATCGTCGCCACGCCCAGCAACGCGCACAGCACCAGCCCGCGGGTCGATTGTTCAAGCAGGTTCATCAAGCTTCCTTATCGATCGCCGGTATCAGATGCCACTGAAGCCATTGGGCAGGACGTAGCGTTGGCCATCGTAGTGCAGGGTGCTGACCACCGGTTTGGCGGCCACGGAGGTGGACTGGCATTCTTCCCCGACTTTTTTGCTCTGGGTACTGACGCTGACCGAACGCACGATCAGGTCGGCGTAACCGTGGCTGCGGGTCTTGGCGATATCCAGGGTGCGCGTGGTTTTAGTGCCCTCGCCGGCGCACTGGCCATCCCATTCGCCGTTGTAGGAATGGGCCACGAACTTCTCCAGCACCGGGCGCAGGGTACTGCCCTCGCGCACGTAGAGGCTGAGCCAGGTCTGATTGAAGGGGTTGACCCTGGAGGAACCCTCGAACGCGGCCCGGACCCCGAACGCTCGAACCTGAGGCGTCAGTTGGAAGCGCCCGGTATCGAGCTTCACGCTCTCCAGGCGAAAGGCGTCGGAGACAAAGGCGGCAGGCTGCTCATAGCTGGCCAGGGCCTGTCCGCTGCTGCGGTCCAGCACTGCCAGTTGCAGGTTGTAGGTGCCGTCATCGGTGCCGGTGTCGCTGGGGTCCGGAACCTGCTCGGACAGCAGGCTGATGCTCTGGTCGGCAAAGGCCGGCCAGTCCTTGCACAGGGAAAAGCCCGGGACTTCGGCATTGCGTGGCGGCGGCAGGCACTGGGCGGCGGCGGATGTGGCACCGGCCAGCAGGGCCAGGCTGCCCAGAAGCGGGGCCAGGGAAGAGCAACGGATCATTCACGACTCCTTGTGACAGGCGGATAGAGCGCCATTTCAGGTCGCACTATCCTCCGCGGCGCGGGCGCTTTCAACGCCGGGAGCAGGTGCTCGGGAGTCTGTGGTGCCGGGCGTGCGGATGAACCCTTCGCTGGCTTGCCAGCGAAGGGTCCCGTCCCTCAGAACGCGTTGCGGAAAATCTCCTCGATCTGCCGCTGATCCGCCGGACGCGGGTTGGTCAGGCCGCAGGCATCCTTGAGGGCATTGGCCGCCAATAGCGGAATGTCCTGCAACTTGGCGCCCAACTCGCGCAAACCGGCGGGAATCTCCACATCACGGGCCAGGGTGCGGATCGCCGCGATGGCCGCCTGGGCGCCCTCTTCCGGGCTGAAACCGCGAATGTCCGCTCCCAGCGCGTGGGCCACATCGGTCAGGCGCTGGGCGCATACCGTGGCGTTGAAGCTCTGCACATGGGGCAACAGCACCGCGTTGCACACGCCATGGGGCAGGTCGTAGAAGCCGCCCAGCTGGTGGGCCATGGCGTGCACGAAACCCAGGGACGCATTGTTGAATGCCATGCCGGCGAGGAACTGCGCATAGGCCATGTTCTCCCGTGCCAGCAGATCGTTGCCGTCGTGCACCGCCTGGCGCAGGTTGGCGCTGATCATTTCCACGGCCTTCAGGGCGCAGGCGTCGGTGATGGGGTTGGCGGCGGTGGACACATAGGCTTCCACCGCGTGGGTCAGGGCATCCATGCCGGTGGCGGCGGTCAGGCCCTTGGGCATCGCCACCATCAGTGCCGGATCGTTCACCGACAGCAACGGCGTGACGTTGCGGTCGACGATGGCCATTTTCACGTGGCGCGATTCGTCGGTGATGATGCAGAAACGGGTCATTTCGCTGGCAGTGCCGGCGGTGGTGTTGATGGCGATCAAGGGCAGTTGCGGCTTGGCCGACTGGTCGACGCCTTCGTAATCGCGGATCTGCCCGCCATTGGTGGCACACAGGGCAATGCCCTTGGCGCAGTCATGGGGCGATCCGCCGCCCAGGGAGATGACGAAATCGCACTGTGCCTGCTGCAATTGCGCCAGGCCCTGCTCGACGTTGGCAATGCTGGGGTTGGGCTTGGCACCGTCGAAGATCACCGAATCGATGTCCTGCATGGCCAGCTTCTCGGCCACCATGCTGGCCACGCCAGCCTTGGCCAGGCCCGTGTCAGTGACGATCAGCGCCTTGCGAAATCCATAGTTGCGGATGGCGCTCATGGCCTCGTCGAGACAGCCGATGCCCATGATGTTCACGGCTGGAATGAAAAAGGTGCTGCTCATCAGAAGGTCTCCCGGCGAATGCCGATTTCACGGTGTCGATGCAATGTTTGCCAAACAGGATCGACCGATCGGTCACCGGCGTTGTTGATCTGGCTCAAGGGTCGGTCGTGATAAAGTCGCCATCCGAAATACCTCCAGCCTTGAGACCGATGACCGCGATGATGGATTTCCAGGAATTTGATGCCGAACTTGAAGACTGGAACGCCCTGGGTGCCAGCACACCGTTCAGTGGCCTGCTGATCGGCAACGGCGCCAGCCGTGCCGTGTGGGAAGACTTTGCCTACGACTCACTGTTCGAAAACGCTCGCACAGTGGAAGAAAAACCCCTCAGCCAGTCCGAGCTCAGCGTATTCGAGGCCCTGCAGACCCGCAGTTTCGAGCAGGTACTGGGCGCCCTGAAAACCACCAGCCGAGTCAACAAGGCCCTGGCAGTCAGCTCGGCGGCGCCGCGCAATCGCTACTACGCCATCAAGGAAGCGCTGATCAACACCGTGCACGCGGTGCACATTCCCTGGCGCCTGGTCCAGGAGCAGAGCCTGGCGGCGATCAACCAGGAACTGCGGCGCTATCCCACGGTGTTCACCAGCAACTATGACCTGCTCAACTACTGGGCCGTGCAACAGGACAGCCAAGGCATCGACGACCTGTTCCACGGTGCCGATCCGGCCTTCGAACTGGGCAGCGCCCCTAGCGCCCCGACCCGCATTCTCTACCTGCATGGCGGCCTGCACCTGGTGCGCAACCTGGACGGCAGCGCGCGCAAGCTGACCTCCACCGAAGGCACCCTGCTGGGCAGCTTCGCCATCAACAACACCCTCAAGACCCTGGACGACGTGCCGCTGTTCGTCAGCGAGGGGCCGCTGGCGGACAAGCTCAAGACCATCCGCAGCTCGGATTACCTGTCGTTCTGCTACCAGCAGTTGCTGGATCACAGCGGCGCGCTGTGCATCTTCGGCCACAACCTGGGGCCCCAGGACAGCCACCTGGTCCAGGCGATCCGCCAGTCGGCGACCCAGACCCTGGCGATCTCCATCTACCCGCGCAGCGCCGCGTTCATCCAGCACCAGAAACGCCACTACGCCAAGCTGTTCGAAGGCCTGGACCTGAGTCTGCGTTTCTTCGACTCCAAGACCCACGCCCTGGGCAACCCGGCCCTGTCGGTGCCCGTGGAGCGCTGAGCACTCCCGCCCTGTAGGAGCTGGCTTGCCAGCGAAGATGTCCGCCGGGGCGATGCATGTCTTGGTGCCCATTCGCCAACCAGCCGGCTCCTGGCGGCGCTGAACGCCTTCAGTCCTCGCTGCTGTGCACCACCACCAGCAACTGCGCCTGCTCGTCCCCCACGGAACGGATGCGGTGGGGTTTCTGCGCATTGAAGTGCAGTGCATCGCCACGGTTGAGAATCACCCGCTCGTTCATGAAATCCACTTCCACCTGGCCTTCGTGGACGAACAGGAACTCCTCCCCCAGGTGTTCCTTGAAGGTCTTGTCACTGAATTCCCGGGCCGGGTAGATGATGAACGGCAGCAGGTTGCGCTCGCTGACCTGATGGGCCAGCACCGCATAACCCGGGACCTGCCCATTGGCCGCCAGTGACTGGCGCTGGTCGCTGCGCACCAGGCTGTAGCTGTCGAGGCTGATGCTGTCCTCGGCGAACAGTTCCTCGACCTTGACGTTCAGCGCCTTGGCCAGCTTCAACGCGGCAGCGATCGACGGCGTGTTCAGCCCGCGCTCGACTTTCGACAGATAGCTCTTGGTCATCCCGGATTTCTCGGCCAGGGCTTCCAGGGTCACGCCCAGTTTTTTTCTCAGTAATTTCAAACGGATAGACATGTAGAGCGGTTAATCCATCTAGAAAACAACGATTGGCGCTTGCCAATGACACAAAGTGTCATATAGCCTCTTAAGTGTCATCGCGATTCACCCAGCGCCGTCGCAAGCAGCAGGTGAAGCGCAGATCCGACGTCCATTGCACTTCTCAAAGGACCTTCGACATGGCCAAGACATTAGCATTGCCCAAAGACCAACTGGTCAAGCAAGCCCTGACCCAGATGCAAAATACCCTGGCGGATAATACGTGGACCGACCGACAAAAGCTGGCCCTGACCTGCCGCATTCTGTTCGAGAACGGCCACGACTCGGGCCTCGCCGGGCAGATCACCGCCCGCGGCCCGCAACCCGGCACCTACTACACCCAGCAACTGGGCCTGGGCTTCGATGAAATCAGCGCCAGCAACCTGCTGCTGGTCAACGAAGACCTGGAGGTCCTCGAAGGCCACGGCATGCCCAACCCGGCCAACCGCTTCCACAGCTGGGTGTACCGCGCCCGGCCAGACGTGAACTGCATCATCCACACCCACCCGACCCACGTCGCCGCGCTGTCGATGATCGAAGTGCCGCTTGCGGTGTCGCACATGGACCTCTGCCCACTGTACGAGGACTGCGCCTTTCTCGAAGCCTGGCCGGGGGTGCCGGTGGGCAACGAAGAAGGCGAAATCATCTCCGCCGCCCTGGGCGACAAGCGCGCGATCCTGCTTTCCCACCACGGCCAGCTGTCCACCGGCGCGAGCATCGAGGAAGCCTGCGTGATCGCTCAACTGATCGAGCGTGCGGCCAAGCTGCAACTGCTGGCCATGGCCGCCGGCACCATCAAACCGATCCTCCCGGAGCTGGGCCGCGAAGCCCACGACTGGATTTCCAAGCCCAAGCGCCACAGCGCCGCCTTCAACTACTACGCTCGGCAAAACCTGAAAAAACACGCCGACTGCCTGAACTGATCCACCCCTTATGCCTTGCAGGAGTTGCACCATGCCTACTACCCAGATCCACGGCATCATCGGCTACACCGTCACCCCCTTCGGCCCCAACGGCGAAGGCCTGGACCTGGACGCCCTCGGGCGTTCCATCGACCGCATGATCGACGCGGGCGTCCACGCCATCGCCCCCCTGGGCAGCACCGGCGAAGGCGCCTACCTGAGCGACGCCGAATGGGACCAGGTCAGCGAGTTCAGCATCCGCCACGTGGCCAAACGCGTGCCGACCATCGTCAGCGTCTCCGACCTGACCACCGCCAAGGCCATCCGCCGCGCGCGTTTTGCCGAAGCCAAGGGCGCCGACGTGGTGATGGTGCTGCCCGCCTCCTACTGGAAGCTCAGCGAAGCCGAGATCCTCGCTCACTACCAGGCCATCGGCGCCAGCATCGGCGTGCCGATCATGCTCTACAACAACCCGGCCACCAGCGGCACCGACATGTCGGTGGAACTGATCCTGAAGATCTTCCACGCCGTGGAAAACGTCACCCTGGTCAAGGAAAGCACCGGCGACATCCAGCGCATGCACAAGCTGCAACTGCTGGGCGAAGGCCAGGTACCGTTCTACAACGGCTGCAACCCGCTGGCCCTGGAAGCTTTCGCTGCCGGTGCCAGTGGCTGGTGCACAGCGGCGGCGAACCTGATCCCGCAGCTCAATCTCGACCTCTATCAGGCCGTGCTGAGCAACGACCTGGCTCGCGCCCGGGCGCTGTTCTACCGCCAGTTGCCGCTGCTGGACTTCATCCTCAAGGGCGGTTTGCCGGCCACGGTCAAGGCCGGGCTGGAACTCGCCGGGCTGCCCACCGGCGAGCCGCGCAAGCCGGTATTCGCGCTGAACGAGGGCGGTCGCCAACAGTTGCAGACGCTGCTGCAGAGCCTGGGTTGATTTCCTGAAAAAAAAGCCCGGACAGCTGACACCGTCCGGGCTTTGGCATGGGCCGCGTCCAAGCGTGGCTCAGTGACTGTCCAGCGCCACCGGGGCCTGGGCCTTGAACTGCGGGTCCTGCAGCATCTGCGCAATGAAGTCGTCGGTGATGCGCCGCACATGCTGGTATTGGCCGCCATCAGTGTTGGCCCAACCACGCCAGGAGCGGGTCTGATTGCTGACCCGATACTTGGCCACCTCCTGGTCACCGCGGCTGACATGGAACATCACCTGGCTGTCCCAAGTGGTCCGGCCCGGCACGATAAACAAGGTCATGGCACTGAGCAGCCCCATGGGAATGTTCTGCCAGCCAAAGTAATCACTGTTGGCCATCACGATCACGTTGTAGCCATCGGCACTGAACCCCGGCTGCACCTGCTCGAAGGTGCCGCGACGACGCAGTTCGTCACGGATCAGGCCGGCAGGGATGGCCCCCATCACACTGACGCTGATCGCCGGTAGCCGCTGCTGATAATCCACCTCGGCCGGCTTGAGACTGTGGCTGGTCTGGCAACCGCCAAGCCCCAGCATCAGCACCATCAAAAACCACAATTGACTACGCATTACAGATCCCCCGACAGCATGGCCTTGAGCATCGACGCCTTGGGCCCCTGCTCCCTGACGATCAACGACGTGACCTCCTCCATCTTCTCCAGATCGACCCGTTGCAGGTTCGGCACCTGCGGGTATTTGGCGCGCACCAGGGCGGCGTCGCGCTCCAGGTGGTCGCTGTGCAGAAACACGCACTTGGCCCCCGACGCCGACAGGCAGCCGGCGCGAAAATCACCCAGGTAATAAGCCTTGCCGGCTTCCAGTTCCAAGGGGATGGAGAAATCTTCGCGGCTCCAGGCGGTGGCATTGCCGCGGTCGAAGTGCAGGTTGTAGATCTCGTAGCGCCCGGGTTTGAGCGGCATCACGAACAGGCTGCCGATGCCGTGCCAGGTCTCGCGCACATCCCGTGGCGTGCGGCCGTAGATCTGGTTGTACAAGCGCGCCGAGGCGAACCCGTCACCGCCGCGCGGGCGAATCAGCAGCATTTGTTCGTTGGCGGTGTGCACCGCCTTCGGCCAGATGCCGACCACCCCCACCACATAGGCCACCCCCGACTGCGAGTCGGGGCGCATGCTCTCGGCAACTTTCGTGGAAGACAGGCTGTAGCAACCGCTCAACGCCAGCAGCGCGGCGAGTAATACGAGAGGGCGAATCATGAGGTCGCAGATCCCTTGGACAATGATTGATAACGTCAACCAGAGTGCCAGGCCTGCCGAGCGCCCGGTGACGGGCGCGGAGGATAAGGCAAATGATGGCATTGCGCCATAACTCCGCCGCCAATCGGCTGGCGGCCTGCCAGATCACAATACGCTGCCCTCGCCCGGCCTCCAGGCAAATGCCAGGTGCTTGTGAAAACCCGCTGACAGCACAAAGCCCGAACGCTGCTTGGGTTCGGGCCTGGTGCTGTCGAGGGTGTGTGGAGCCAGGCCTAAACGGACGTCAGGTCCTTGATGTTGTGGCTGGGGCCGTTGGCCTTGACGCTGGCGATGCCCTTTTCCCGGGCTGCTTCCGAGGAATAGGTTTCACTGTTGCCGATGATCTGGTGATTGGCCGCCTTGAGGTTGAAATAGGGTTTGCCATCCTTGGCGCTCTTGCGCTCGTAGCGCTCTTCCAGGGGACTGTTGGCCTGCACCGAGGCGATGCCGTTCTCGGCTGCGGCGCGGGTGGTGTACTGCTCGCTGCTGAGAATGACCTCGGCATTGGCCGCCTTGAGCACGAAGCGAAACTGGCCGTTGCTGCTTTTCTTCAACTCATACCATCCGGACATGCTGTAGCTCCTAGGGTGATCGATGGGCGTTGCGCCTTGAGAGTAAAGACTCTTTCAGCCATTCAGCCATTGCCCCGGTGGCTGAAGAAACGGTTTTCCACCCGCGCCAGCCCCAGGTGTTCGCGCAGGCTGTGGCCGGTGTAGCGCTGGCGAAACAGACCCCGGCGCTGCAGCTCGGGGGTGATCAGTTGCACGAAATCGTCGATGGCCCCCGGCAGATGGGTGAACAGCACATTGAAGCCGTCGGCGGCGTATTCCTGGTACCAGGTAGCCAGCTCATCGACGATCTGCCCCGGCGTGCCCACCAGTACCTTGTGCCCGCTGGCCGACAGGCTGCGCAGCAGTTGCGCCAGGCTCGGCCGCTCCCGGCGGATCAGTTCCTGCACCAGGTGCCGGCGGCTTTTATGCCGCTCGGTGGGGGCGGCGTCGTCCAGCAACGGCACCTGCGCATGCAGGGGCAGATGCGAAAGGTCGATACCCAGGTCCAGCAGGTAGGACAGGGCCTTGAGTTGTGCCTGGGGGTCCTGCAGTTCCTGCAATTGCTGGTACTTCTCCTCGGCTTCGTTGAGGGTGCGGCCCACCGTGGGGGCGATGCCGGGGAATATTTTCAACTGCCCGGCATGACGCCCGTAAGCGGGAAGCCGTTCCTTGAGTTCGCGATAGAAAGCCTTGGCCTGCTGCAGGTCGGTCTGGGCGGTGAACACCAGCTCGGCGCAGCGCGCCGCCAGCTCACAGCCCGGCCCGGACGACCCGGCCTGGGCGATCACCGGCCAGCCCTGCAATGGCCGCGGTGCATTCAACGGCCCCTGTACCTGGAAGTGCCGCCCCCGGTGCTGCAACAGGTGCATGCGCTCCGGGCGCAGCCACTGGCCGCTGGCCTTGTCCCGGGGAAAGGCGTCGTCGGCCCAGCTGTCCCACAGCCCGCTGGCCACACTGAAGAACTCCTCGGCCCGGGCGTACCGCTCGGCGTGGCTCAGGGGTTCGGGGTGGTTGAAGTTCTCCCCGCCGACCAGCCCGGTTACCAGGTTCCAGCCAGCCCGGCCCTCACTCAGGTGGTCCAGGGAAGCGAACTTGCGCGCCAGGTTGTAGGGCTCGTTGTAGGAGGTGCTGGCGGTGGCGATCAGGCCGATATGCCGGGTCACCACCGCCAGGGCCGGCAGCAGGGTCAGCGGGTCCCAGCGCAGGCTGTAGGAACTGCGGGCCAGTACTCGCGGGTCCAGGTCCCCCACCGCCACGTTGTCGTTGAGAAACAGGGCGTCGAAACAGCCCCGCTCCAGGGTTTGCGCGTAGTGCCGGTAGCGCTGGAAATTCAACGAGGCGTCGGCATCCGCCTGGGGATGGCGCCAACTGCCGCCATGGGCGCCGGAGCCGGAGAGAAAGGCCCCCAGCCCCATCTGCCCGCCGCGCTCAGCCACGGCTGGTGCCCTCCTCGGCCGTCGGCACCGGCGCCGGGGCCGTGCGCAAGAGCAGGCTCACCGAGGCCCAGACCAGCAGCGTGACCACCGCCAGAAAGCCCATCACCGCGCGGTAACCATTGAGAAAGGCGCCCTGGGCATCGTCCAGCGGCGTGGCGGAAAAGTGATGGAACAGCCCCACCCCCACCGCCAGCCCGACACCGCCACCGACGTTGTGCAAGGTCATCAGCGAGCCCATGGCCACCGAGCCCACTTCCTGGGGCACCGAGGAAATCCCCAGCACCGTGGACGGCCCGAGAATGCTGGCCCACCCCAGGCCCATGACGACAAAGGCGCCCAGCAGATAAGGCAGCGAAGTCTGGCCATCGAAACCGGCCTGCAACAGCGCCGACAGCACGAACAGCAGCAGCCCGGTCTTGATCAGCAGCGCCGGCCCCTTGCGATCCACCAGGCGCCCCACCAGCGGTGACAGCAGCGCCACCCCCAGGGTGGTGGGCAGCAACAGCAGGCCGCTGGCCTGCACCGTTTCGCCGCGGATCTGCGCCAGGTACAGCGGCATGACGAAAAACGCCACGCAGTAGAACAGCGCCAGGCCGAAACTGGCCGCCACCCCGGCAACGAAACGCCGGTTGGCGAACAGCTTGAGGTCGATGATCGGCGCGGCCACCCGCCGCTCCACCGCCAGGAATGCGCCCAGGGCCAGCACCGCCAGCGCCACCAGGGCCAGGGTCAGGGGTGAGCCCCAGCCCCAGCTGCCGCCCTGGACGATCACCAGCACCAGGCTCGGCAGGCCGATCAGCAACAGCAGCGCGCCCCAACCATCCAGGCGCGCCCCGGTCTCGGCCGAACGCGACTCCTTCACGCTGAAGCTGCAAATGCCCAGGCTCAGCAGTACGAAGGGCACGTTGATGAGAAAGATCCACTGCCAGCCGAAGGCACTGGTTATCAGCCCGCCCAACACCGGGCCGACCGCCAGCCCCACTCCATTGACCCCGAACAGCACGCCGAAGGCCCGACCCTGCTCGGCGGTCTCGAAGGTGCTGGAGACAATCGCCCCCGAGGCGGTATAGAGCACCGCGCATGCCAGCCCCTGGGCCACCCGCGCGCCGATCAGGGTATCGATCTGCCCCGCCAGCCCGGCCGCCAGGGAGGCCAGGCCGAACACCGTCAGGCCGATGAACAGCACCCGCTTGCGCCCATGCAGGTCGGCCAGGCGCCCCACCAGCACCATGAAGCTCGACAGGGCCAGGATGAAGCCGTTGATCACCCATTGCAGGGCGTCCACCGAGGCCCCGAGGTCGGCCTGCAGGGCCGGTAACGCGGTGTTGACGATGGTGAAATCCACACAGCCGAGAAAACTGGCGATGCTCACACCGAGCAATGCCCACCATTTGCGTTGCTGTTGCGCAAAAACGCTCATGGAAACTCCTTGTCAGTCAAAAAAAAACGCTCTGTAGGAGCCCGCTTGCCGGCGAACAGCCCCTTGAGTACGGCAACGCCGGCAGGGGCGCTTTCGCTGGCAAGCCAGCGCCTACATTGATCGCGGCGGATCAGATGGCGATGGCGCCGCTGGTCCAGTTGGGGTGAATGGCGCCGGGCAAGGTGAAGGGAATCGGGATCCCCCGCTTCTTGAACTTCAGGGGCAGCCAGCGCACCCGGTCCGGGCTGTGGGGTTCGATCAGCAACTCGCGGCTGGTGGCCATGGCCGTGGTCATCTGCTGCGGGTAGAGCACGTAGTGGTAACCCTCGTCGGCCCACAGCGGCAGGATGATCGGGATCTCTTCCAGGATGTACTCCCGGCACTGGGCCGCCGCCCGCTCGATGTCCGCGTGTTCGTCACGCAGGCGCAGGCGCTCGGTGAATACGCCGATGGTGCTGTCGATGGCGTCGCGCAGTTCCTCGCGCTGCTGGTAGACCTGGTTCAGTTGCTGGCGCAGCTCGGCATAGCGGTCGCTGGCCAGTTCCTGGTTCCAGCGGGTGATGTGGTACGGCACCCGCAGGCCGTCGAGGATGCTCTGGTTGCGCGCCAGCCAGGCATCGCCATCGCGGATCGCCGCCGACAGCGCCTCCCCGGGGGACTTGCCGTGCTTGTTGTGGCGTTGCAGGGTATCGGCCACCACCACCTTGACGTGGCTGAAACCGGACTGGTTGATCAAGTGAATGGTGGACCGCAGCTTCTGGTCCTCGTGATATTCCTGGCCGACGCTGACCGCCAGTACCACGCGTTTGCCGTCGAATTCGTGCTCCTCGCCGCCCTTGTTGAAGTAGGCCTTGAGGTTGATTTCCTGCACCTTGCTCATGAGTTCAGCTCCAGTAGGCCAAAGGCTGGTGTTCGCCGTAGTAACCGATAAAGACCCCGAGGGTGACCCGGGTGCTGCTGGCCGAAGGGCGCACGGCGTGGATCAGCCGCGGGTTGAGGAGGATCAGGTCGCCGGGCTCGGGCTTGACCACGAAATCCGGCGGCGGCAGCAGGTGGCGTTCGATGCCGTAGGCCCGTTCGCCCTTGAGGCGGTTGTACTCCTGCTCGTCCGGCTCGATGCCCCAGATCTCCAGCTCGCCGCCATCCTCGGGGATCTCCAGGTAGATGTTGGTGGACAGCTGGGTCAGCAACTGCGGGCTGTGGCCCTCGGGGGCATTGCGTTCAAGCTTGTCGGTGTGGGGCGTGAGATCGACCCCCGAACCCTGGAAGCGGGCAATGCCGACGAAACACTTCTGCCCGTCCACCTGCAACAGGTGCGCGCCCTGCGGCCAGACTTCGTCCAGCAGCAGGCGCAGTTCGTCGATGGGCGAGGCCAGTGGCCGGAACAGATTGCGGATCTTGCGAATGTTGGGCAGGGCCAGGGCGTGGTATTCGGCCCGGCTCTGCTCATCCTGGATCTCGATATAAGCCTTGCCGACCCGGACGAACTCCTTCTGCTGGCTGAAGGCACTGCGCAGTTCCTGCTGATACAGATGATCCCGCGCCACCTGCAAGGTATCCGGTGGGCAGAAACCTTTGAGCTGAACGCCGTAAGAGCGTTTTTCCACAACATCGAGGATATGCCGCGCTTCAAGTTTGTCGGCCGTAGTGACTGTGAACATGCAAGCTCCCTTAATTCCCTGGAAGTAGCGACGAAGTACAACATCGGTAGAACGTAATAATTTGTTTCAAGGCCACCTTAGGCAGTTGCGATGGCCTTGTGAAATATCCTTTATCTCTAATATCCAAACTTAAAAATGTATCGAAAATCAGGCAAATAGCGGCCACCACAGGCACTTTGAAAGTGCTGCGAGAAGATTATTAAATTTGCTGATAGTTAAATTAAGCGAAGGACATTATTGCTCTTTATTTATTTAAAACCTCCCGAGATCAATTAATAAAACTGCCACACACTCATTCAACTTCATTGAATTGAGCATCCATGTAAGCTGCGGCATCGAAAGTCTTCTGAATGATGCCCTCCTCGCGGTAGAGATCGGCGGTGTGCTGCACGTCCTCCACCACGGCCGGGCCTACGGAGATACGCCGGGGCACCGAGTAGCGATTGGAACGCTCATGCACCTCCACCGGCAAACCGCTGTAGCCGGCCTGGATCTTTGAAAACTCGCTCTGGTGCTGGTTGGCCCAGGCATAGGCACGATCCAGGCGCTGCAGGAAGTCGGCGATCTGCTGCGGCTTGTCGCGAATCGCCTGGTCGTTGGCCACCAGCAGCATGTGCCCGGCGAACAGCCCTTCGCCACTGACCAGCACCCGGCTGCCGCCCTCCATCTGCACCATGCTGGTATAGGGGTCCCAGGTCGACCAGGCATCGGCCTGGCCGTTGCTCAGCAGGCTGCGGGATTCGGCCGGCTGGAGAAAGATGAACTGCGCATCCGCGCCGTGCAGGCCCACCGACCGCAGGGCGGCCAGGGCCAGGAAATGGCCGATGGAGCCCCGGGTGGTGGTGATGCGCCGGCCCTTGAGGTCGGCGGCCTGCTTCAGCGGCGAATCCTCCTTGACCACGATCGCCACCGCGGTCGGCGTGACCTTGAGCTTGATCACCCCCACGGTCTTGAGCGGCGCCCCGGCCGCGGCGGCAAACACAAAGGGCGCATCCCCCAGGCTGCCGATATCCACCGCCCCGGCGGCCAGGGCCTCGGCGGTGGGGGCCGCGGCAGCGAAGGAGGCGAACTCGATGGGGTACGGCACCTGCTCCAGCTCGCCTGCCGCCTGCAGCAGAATCTTCAGCGACTGCTTCTGGCTGGACACCCGCAGCGCCGGCTGCGCCAGTGCACTGCCCAGCCACAAACATAACACCAGCCCTTGCAGGAGCCGGCCTGCCGGCGAACCGCCCCTGCCCCCTGCGCCCTTCATGCCGCCGCCTTCGCTGGCAAGCCAGCTCCTACCAGGTGAACGACCGGCAGGACGCCACGGCTGTAGGAGCCGGCTTGCCGGCGAATGGCCCTTGAACCCTGCGCCGGTCATGCGGCCGCCTTCGCTGGCAAGCCAGCTCCCACCAGGTAAACGACCTGCAGGACGCCACGGGTGTAGGAGCCAGCTTGCTGGCGAATGGCCCTTGAACCCTGCGCCAGTCATGCCGCCGCCTTCGCTGGCAAGCCAGCTCCTGCGAGAGTGATCGTGGTCATGCTCAGAACGCCAGGCTGACGCGGCTGTAGTAGTAGCCGCCGCCCAGGCCATAGGGCGAGAACATTCCGTATTCATAGGTTCCCGCCCAGGCCTTGAGGCCGATCTTGTCCGGGTACACGTCGAACAGGTTGTTGGCGCCCACGGCCACGGTGAGGTTCTGGGTCACGTCGTAGGCCACGTCCAGGTCGGTGATCCACTTGGCGCTGTAGGTGCGATCGTTGCTCGGGATGTTCGAGCCTTCGGTGTACTCGCCAAAGCGGGTCAACTGCAGGTTGGTGGTCCAGTCGCCGACCTTGTAGTTGCCGGAGAGGATCCACTTGTCCTTGGGCGTGGATTTAGTCAGGTCGATCTGCTGCTGGCGGTCGAACAGCACATACCCCGCCCCCAGGCGCGACAGGGCCGCCGGGGTGTCCGCCAGGTCGCGGATGGTGGTCTTGTTGTGGTTGTAGGCGACGCTCCATTTCGCCGTGCCGTACTCGCCGAAGGACTGGCGGTAGTCCGCCACCAGGTCCACGCCCTTGGTCCGGGTGTCGGCAGCGTTGGTGTAGTACTGCCCGGCGAGGTTCGGCGAGAGGCCGTTCTCCACCAGGATCTGCGACACCGCCGGGCCCTTGAGGATGCCGGTCTGGAGAATGCGCTTGTCGATGTCGATCAGGTAGAAGTCGGCCGTCAGGCGCAGCCGATCGGTGGGCTCGGCGGTGAACCCCAGGCTGTAGTTGCGCGAGGTTTCCGGCTCCAGGTCCTTGGCGCCCAGCGCCACCGCTTCCGGCGAGTTGGGGCGCATCTGCTTGGTACGCACCGAGGTGGTGGTGCCACCGGCGCCGAATTCGGTGACCGTGCTGGTGGTGGAAAAGACGCTCTGGGCCAGGGACGGTGCACGGAAGCCGTTGCTCACCGCAGCCCGCACCGCGTACCCGGGGAGGAACTCGTAACGGGTGGTGAGCTTGCCGCTGGTGGTGTCGCCTACCCCTAGGTTGTACTTCTCGTAGCGCGCCGCCGCACCGACGTACCAGTTGGGGGTGATGTTCAGGCCCAGGTCGATATAGGCCGCCTCACTATGGCGCTTGAGGCTGTAGGCATCTTCCGGAGTCGTGCCGTTGACCGAGAACAACCCCGGGTCCGGCACCACACCGGCGAAAGGCCCGGTGTTGGGGACATAGCTGCCCTGGTTGTAGGAGTTGGCCTCGCCCTCCTCCAGCGCATATTTCTCCCAGCGGTATTCCACGCCGAAGGAGGTTTCCAGCGGGCTGCTCCAGCCGATGTCCAGGGCCCGGGAGAAGTCCAGGTTGTTGGTCCACTGGTCGAACACCAGGTTGCCCAGGTGGAAGTCGTGCTGGCTGTAGGGGCCATTGGAAATGTTCAGGTTGTTGGCCGTGTCGAGCACGCCGCGATCCTTGCCGTAGGTGCTCGACAGGTCCCAGTCCCAGCCACCGAGCAGGCCCTTGGCACCACCGGCGACCTGGAAATCGGTCTCGTGGATTTCCCGCCGCGCCTGGCCGCCGTTGGGGTAAGGCGCATTGGGAATGCCCGCCAGGCTGGTGATGTCGGTGGGCTTGCGGTGCCCCAGGTCCTTGTTGCTGTTGCGGTAGCTCAGGGTCGAGAACGAGTACAGCTTGAGGTCGTCCTCCAGAGGCAGCTCGGCGTTGTAGGCCAGGCTGGTGGTGCGGTCGCGGCCCAGGCCGTACTCGGTGCCCCAGCCCTGGCGATTGCTTTCCCGGGGGTCCGGCGAGCCGTCGGCCTGCTTGAAGTACAGCTGGCCGCTGGCGGCACTGGAGCGCTCGTAGGGTTCCTGCAGCTTGGCGTCCCAGGACAGGTTGATGAAGCCGCCGTTCTCTCCCAGTTTGTTGCCCCAGTTGAAGGCTTCGTGGCCGGTGGTGCCGTCGCCGTCGTAGTACTGGCCCAGGGTGGTGTCGGAGGTCAGGCCTTCGGCATTGCGCTTGAGGATGATGTTGATCACCCCGGCGATGGCGTCGGAGCCGTACTGCGCCGCCGCGCCGTCGCGCAGCACTTCGATGCGCTCGATGGCGGCGGTGGGAATCAGGTCCAGGTCCACCGGCACCGAGGCGTTGCCGACCCGTGCGCCGTTGTTGATCAGCGCCGAGTTGTGCCGGCGCTTGCCATTGATCAGCACCAGCACCTGGTCGCCGCCCAGGCCGCGCATGCTCACCCCGCGCACCAGGAACGCCGTGCCGCCGCCGTTGATGGTCGGTACGTTGAACGACGGCAGCAGGCGCCCGAGCATTTCTTTCAAGCCGTTCTGGCCGATGCTGCGCAACTGCTCGCTGTCGATCACATCGATCGGCGCCGGGCTGTCGGTCACCGTGCGTTGCTGGCTGCCGCGCACCCCGGTGACCACCACCGTGCCCAGGGTTTCGTCGGCCGCCAGCAGTTCGGCGGGCAGCGCCAGGCCCAGCAGGCCAAGGCTCAGGGGGGCCGCGCCGAAGAGGATTTTATGCAAGGAAATACTCATGACTTCAGATCCTTTGACAGGCGGCTCAGCGCGCTCGGGCGGCAACGGTTTCGACTTCGATCAAGGCGCCGGGCAGCACCAGCCCCGCCACTTGCACCGTGGTCCGGGCGGGCTTGAGCGGCTGCTTCTGGGTGCCGAAGAACTCGCGGAAGGCCACTTGCAGGCCGTCGAAATCCAGCTTGCCGCCCAGGGCCGGGTCCCCTACCAGGTAGATGCGCAGTTGCACCACGTCCCCCAGGGTCAGGCCCTGGCTGGCGAGGATCGTCTCCACCTTGCGCAGCACCACCCGGGCCTGGGCCTCGGTGTTGCCCTCGGCGTGGATCTGCTCCTTGGACGCCTTGGGGTCCACCGGGTCCGGCAGCAGCCCGGAGAGGTAGGTCACCTCGCTGTTGGCGGGCAGGGTCACCGATTGCAGGATCGGCGAATTGGGGTAGCTGGACGGCACACGCTGGATTCCCGCGGCCCAACTGCTGCTGGCGGCGAACAACAGCCCCAGCCCTACGACGGTGTTTTTCAAAGACATGCAAAGACGCTCCAAGGTTGTGTGTGCCAGCCTCGGAGGTCCGCTACCCGGCATGGGTTACCGCTGTTGTGTGAGTGCTCGGCTTTTTCAGGCCGTTTGCTGTAGCGACGAGCCTTGCGCCCGTTGGAAAAGTTGCCGCACCACCCGCCGCGCCGCGCCGGCGGCGGCTTCCTGCCAGATGCCCACGCCGCTGTGGGCCAGGCCGTCGCTGGTGAGGTAGACCCGGCCCTGGGGCTGGTTGAGCAGGCCGTAGTCCGGCTCGGCCACTTCATGGCTGATCCAGGGGCCGAAGTTGTAGGGGATCTTGCTCCAGGCAATCACCAGCGGATTGCGCAGTTCCTGGCTGTGCCCGGGGTGCAGGAGCTCCACCGCCTGACGGGAAATCTCGATCTGCTGGGCCAGGGTTTTCTCCCCGAACCGTCGGGCGGTTTCGCCGTTGTTGTAGGCCGCCACCAGCACCCCTTCGGCCTGGTTGAAACCGCCGCTGGGGTACCACAGCCCGGAGGCTTCCTGGTTGATGAACGACAGCCCGCCGTAGATCTGGTACTGGCTTTCCCAGAAGCGCCGCGACTGCCAGGCCACCTTGTTGGCGTAGCCGAACTGCACCGCGCCGATGGCCTGGCGCACCGGGGCGCTAAAGTTGTTCTGCACCTTGGCCAGCAGCGGCAGGGGCAGGCTGCTGATCACGTAGTCAGCCTTGAGGTTGTGGGTGCGGCCGGTGCGCCGGTCCAGATAGACCACTTCGGCGCTGTCGGCCTGGTTGCTGATGGAACGCACCTCGCTGTGCAGCCGCAACTGGCCTTTCAGGCGCCGGGCAAAGGCCTGGGGAATGTGGTCCATGCCACCCACCGGCTGGAACATGGTGGGCGAGAACTCCGGGTATTCGTCGATCATCAACGCCGTGGTCAGCGCC
>NZ_VYKE01000091.1:0-23396 GCF_032424515.1 Pseudomonas sp. JV245A | reverse complement strand
CGGCGCGGCGGGGATCATCCCGGCGGTGCTGCACTACTACATGAAGTTCAACCCGCAGGCCTGTGACGACGACATCCTCAACTTTTTCCTCGGTGCCGCCGCCGTGGGCATCCTGTGCAAGAAGAACGCCTCCATCTCCGGCGCCGAAGTCGGCTGCCAGGGCGAAGTGGGCTCGGCCTGCGCCATGGCTGCCGCCGGGCTGGCGGAGATCCTCGGGGCGACCCCGGAGCAACTGTGCAATGCCGCGGAAATCGGCCTGGAGCACAACCTCGGCCTGACCTGCGACCCCGTAGGCGGGCTGGTGCAGGTTCCCTGCATCGAACGCAACGCGATTGCCGCGGTGAAGGCGATCAACGCCACCCAGATGGCCCTGCGCGGCGACGGCAAGCACTTCATCTCCCTGGACCGGGTGATCCGCACCATGCGCGATACCGGCGCCGACATGCATGACAAATACAAAGAGACTTCACGGGGCGGCCTGGCGGTGAGCTGGGTGGAATGCTGAGGAGCCTTCCCTGACCGTCCGCACTACGTGAGCCCGAGCAAAAATAATAACGAGGCGATAACGATGACCGATGTACCGACACCTGCTGCCCAAACCCCTGCTGTAGCCACACCCCGCGACACCACCAGCGCCCGCCAGGGCTGGAGCAAGCACGACACCACCTGGATGCTCGGCCTGTATGGCACCGCCATCGGCGCCGGCACCCTGTTTCTGCCGATCAACGCCGGGGTTGGCGGCTTCTGGCCGCTGATCGTGCTGGCGCTGCTGGCCTTCCCCATGACCTTCTTCGCCCACCGCGGCCTGACCCGCTTCGTTCTTTCCGGGCGCTCCGGAGACATCACCGAAGTGGTCGAGGAGCATTTCGGGGTCGGCGCCGGCAAGCTGATCACCCTGCTCTACTTCTTTGCCATCTTCCCGATCCTGCTGGTGTACAGCGTGGCGCTGACCAACACCCTGAGCAATTTCATGGAACACCAGCTGCACATGACTCCACCGCCGCGGGCGCTGCTGTCGCTGCTGCTGATCCTCGGCCTGATGGCCATCGTGCGCTGCGGCCAGGGCGTGATCGTGCGGGCCATGAGCCTGCTGGTCTACCCGTTCGTCGCCGCGTTGCTGCTACTGGCCCTGAGCCTGATCCCCAACTGGAACGGCGCGTTCTTCGCCTCGGCCGGCGAAGGCATGCCCCTGCCGCTGTTCTTCAAGACCCTGTGGCTGGCGATCCCAGTGATGGTGTTTTCCTTCAACCATTCGCCGATCATCTCGGCCTTCGCCCTGGATCAGAAGCGCCATTACGGCCCGCAGGCCGAAGCCAAGAGCAGCGGTATCCTGGCCACGGCCCACGGCATGATGGTGCTGACAGTGATGTTCTTCTGCTTCAGTTGCGTGCTGGCCCTGTCGCCGGCGGACCTGGTAGCGGCCAAGGAGCAGAACATCTCGATCCTGTCCTACCTGGCCAACCACTTTCAGACCCCGGTGATTGCCTATGCCGCCCCGCTGATCGCCCTGGTGGCCATTACCAAGTCGTTCCTGGGCCACTACATCGGCGCCAGCGAAGGCTTCCAGGGCCTGATCGTGAAAAACCTGCGGGGGCGCTCGCTGTCCTCCAGCAGCCTGGAAAAGATCACCGCACTGTTCATGATCCTCACGTGCTGGGCCGTGGCCACCTTCAACCCGAGCATCCTGCACATCATCGAGACCATGGGCGGACCGGTAATCGCCTGCCTGCTGTTCCTGATGCCGATGTATGCGATCCGGCGGGTGCCTTCACTGCGCCAGTATTCGGGCCAGTTGTCGAACCTGTTCGTGGTGCTGATCGGGCTGGTCGCACTGTCTGCGATCATTTATTCAGTCGTGCCCTGAATCGGGCCGGGATAAAAAAAGCGGACCTCGTGGTCCGCTTTTTTGTCCCCGTATTCATTGCCCGGCGCGTTTCCCGGCATGTCCCTTGCTTTGTCCCGGGGGAGGAATACGGACGTTGGCCACCCTCGGCGAACGACTGGCCAGTGGTCCGGAATCGCGAACTAATTCCGCGCCCTGCCGGTCAATGACTGCACGATCCAATCAGGCGGTGACGCATCATGGACAACCCTTTTCAACTGATTACCGACACCTTCACCCCGCAATACCAGGTCAACCTGAGCATCCAGGGCCTGGACGGCAGCATCATGCTGACCTTGTCCGAAGGTGGCCGGGTGGTGGCCAAGCGCATGATCAGCGCGGCCCAGCGCAATGACCCGCAGCGCATCAAGCGCCTGGTGCAAAGCATTCAGTTTGGTATCGCGATCGAGCAGGGCCACAGTGCCGTAGCCATTCTCGAAGCCATGACCAACGGCGACAGCCTGGGCCTGCCGCCGCCCACCGGCCAGAAGCTCGCGCCGCCGGCCCTGAGGTTCTAGAGCTCGCCCTTCTCCACTTCCGGGTGTTCGCCGGAGCCCGCGCCGATCTTGCGCTGTGGATGCTCGATCTTCACCGAAGGGAACTGCGATGAGGCGTAGCGCACCACCAGGATGGCGAAGGCCAGCAACAGGATGCCGCCGCACAGGTAGATGATGCCCAGGTCCGGCGGGTTGTGGTGCGAGACGTTGGAAATCAGCAACCGGGTCAGCGCGGTGATCGCCACGTAGATCAGGAAACGCACCGGCATGTGGTTGGTCTTGAAGTAGATGCCGACCATCGCCCCCAATTCCAGGTAGATGAACAGCAGCAGGATGTCATCGATCTTGATGTGGCCCACCTCGATCATCTGCAAAAATTCCATCACCGCCGCCCAGGCGGTCACCGCACCGATGGCGAACAGCGCCAGGTAGTGGAACGACTCGACGAACAAGTTGCCCAGGGATTCGGCCAGTTGGTGGACGTTCTGTCGCAGGTTCTCGGCCCAATTGATTTTCACGATGGTTTTTCCTTAGGTCGTTTCGACCGGATGATGCGGATTGGACGTGACGGTTGTTCTGCATGCAGAAAAAAGGCCAGGAGCCTTCAATGAGATGGTGGCCGCCGGCAACGAGGCACGGCCTGGTAACAATCGGCCCGGGAAAAAAATTGCGTCTACATTAAAAAGCCACTATCCAAGGGAAAAGGTTTCGCCTATTCTCTCGACCTGTATATAGATACAGTGTTTATACAGACCCATTATCGTGAAGGCATGTGAGGTGGTGAATGGCCGTCGAAGTGGTATACCGCAGCAGCCGAGATCTGGAGCGCTTGTTCATGGATAAAGCCGAAGCTGACCGTCATGACAAAATGCTCGAACTGGCTGAATTGCTCGCTGAAGTGTTGCACAAAGCCGTGCCGTCGCTGAGCGAACAGCAGGTGGAAGAAGCCGGGATCTACATGGCGAAGAACCGCGATGTGTTCGCCAAGGCGTTCAAGAGCCAGCCGGACGCGTTGTCCGAGTTGCTCAGTGCCCCCGCTCCCGTAGTGGAGGCTGTGGCAGAGCCGCAACCTGTTGAAGCCGAGGCGCCAGCCAAACCGGCGAAAGCGGCCAAGGCCGCAAAATAGGCTTTACGCGAATTGAATAAGCCCTGTGCCCCTGGCACAGGGCTTTTTTCATGCCTGCGAAGGCAAGAGTGGCACTTGTGCGGTGGCCGGTTCAAGCGCTGTCGCCCCTGGCGGATCAGGCAATTCGATAGCGTTGCGATGCAGCAGGGAAGTGATCTTGCCCAGGAAGGCCAGGGGCATCTCAGTCGAGTCGCCATACAGGTCAACCATTCCCACCTCAACTGCGCTGTCAACGATGCAGGAGAACGCCTCGACCTCTTCAGGCGCTATCAAGGCGACAAGCTCCTGGGGCCAATCATCTCCGCGACCATTGAGTGCCAGCAGCGCCCCGGCTCTCTCCCACGCCAGTAGATCGCCCTTTGGCGGGTAGCCCTCAAGGTGCTTTATCAACTCATCGATGGACGGGTGAGCAATGCCTTTTCGTTCGCAGTAAACCGCCAGGCATGCCGCTGCGTACAACTGCAGTTGCCTGATGGAGCAGCCAGTCAATGGTGGGGCCATATCTGGCGCTGTCATTGCGCGACGTCCCAGACCCTGGAGCCTGCGGAACAAAAACCTGATGCGATATCCATGGCTTCCAGAATTCGGTCCTCCAGCTCTTCTGATGCGCCAGGGCGGAGTGATGCCAGATGCTTGTATACGGCCTCTGCGCAAAAGCCCTTGTCCCGGTATGCCACAAGAACATCACGAACCGCCTGAAAGTCCGCCCCCGCCCGCAACAGGCAGGACAACTGCTCATCCAGCCCGGTCTCCAGCGCTTCACGCATCGTCGATACATTCCTTGTCAGTGGGCACTTCGCAGCCGGATGGTACACAGAGCCTGGCCAAGGGTTAAGGCAAGAATGCCTAGCGGTACAGCACCCGTTCCGCCAGTTCATCGGCCACTCGCGCCGGGGAGCGCTTTTCGGCCTGGGCGTGGGCGAAGATTTCCGTCAGCCGCTGGCTGATCTTCGACAGGTGGGCAGTGATGACCGGCAGTTCCGTGTTGCGGTGCTTGAGGGACACATAGATCAGCCCCCCGGAATTGATCACGTAGTCCGGCGCATAGAGAATCCCGCGGCGCTCCAGTTGATCGGCCACCTGCAGGTTGGTCAGTTGATTGTTGGCCGAACCCGCCACCGCCGAGCAGCGCAG
Organism: Pseudomonas sp. JV245A; assembly: GCF_032424515.1. Lineage (NCBI taxonomy): Bacteria > Pseudomonadati > Pseudomonadota > Gammaproteobacteria > Pseudomonadales > Pseudomonadaceae > Pseudomonas > Pseudomonas sp. JV245A. Next base: position 18,757 of record NZ_VYKE01000091.1, on the reverse strand, counting down.
TTGCGCCACGCTGAGGCTGTTGAGCACCGCCCCCAGGCCGCAGGGTGCGAGGATGTCGCAAGGGGTGCTGAGCAGAGAATCGTTGGCGATGGGATGGGCGCCCAGTTGCTCCATGGCCAGTTGCACCTTGCCGGCATCGATATCACTGACCAGCAACTCTGCCCCGGCAGCGTGCAACTGCTCGGCCAGGGCATAGCCGACGTTGCCCAGCCCCTGGATCGCCACCCGCAGGCCTTCCAGGTTGTCGCTGCCCAGGCGCGCCATGGCGGTGCTGCGTATGCCGGCGAACACTCCCATGGCGGCATGGGGGGCAGGGTCGCCCGCGGCACTGGTGCTGGTGACGTAACGGGTCTGCTGGGCGATGCAGTCCATGTCGGCCACCGAGGTACCGCTGTCGATGGCGGTGATGTAGCGCCCGTCCAGTTGCTCGACGCATCGGCCAAAGGCTTCGAACAGGGCGGCGCGGCTTTCCACATGGGCGGGGCGGATGATCACGGCGGTACCGCCGCCCTGGGGGAGGCCGGCCAGGGCGGCCTTGTAGCTCATGCCCTGGGCCAGGCGCGCAGCATCCGTCACGGCACTGCTGTCGTCGGGGTAGGCGAGGTAACGACAGCCGCCCAGGGCGGGCCCCAGGCGGCTGTCGTGGATGGCGATCACTGCCTTCAACCCGGTACAGGGGTCGACGCTGAGGTGCAGCGATTCAAGGCGGGTACTGTGCATGAGAGCGAACATCGACGGGCTCCCGAATCACTTCTTGTAGACGCCAGTATAGGCTTGCGCCTGGAATTTGCTGCGCCGCGCAGGAATAAGCCGGAGGCATTTGCAGGCTTTGGGAAATAACCTGCTACCACCTGTGTCAGCACTGGACGAACCTGCGCCACGAGGCTAAAACGAGGCATCCGTCGGAGATTGAGATGAACCCGCGCCAAGCCTTTTTCGCCTGCCTGCATCGCTCGCCGCCAGCCCTGCTGGAAGCGGCCCTGTGGATTGCTGCCGAGCATGCACCGCAACTGGTGCCCGAGCGCCCGCTGGAAGCCTTCAAGGAGATCCAGTCGCAGATCGGCAGCAGCCTGCCCCTGCTGCCGGCGAGCGAACTGGGCCAGCCGCTGTTGCGGCGCATGAACGACCTGGGCTTCCAGCAGGACGAGCACCTGCCCCTGCGGCCCCAGGCGGCGCTGATGGACAAGGTTCTGGAATCCCGCCGCGGGCAACCCCTGGCCCTGGCGCTGATTGCCCTGGAGCTGGCGCAGCGGCTGCAAATTCCCCTGGTGGGGGTGAACTTCCCCGGGCACTTTCTGCTGCGGGTGCCCGGCGCCGACCATCTGCTGGACCCCTGCGGCGGACGCCGGCTATATCCCGCCGACTGCCGAGAACTGCTGCAACGCCAATACGGCGCCCATATCAAGCTCAGCGCCGAACACCTGGCCAGTGCCGAACCGCTGCAGATGTTCCAGCGCCTGTCACGCAACCTGCGCCAGTTGCACCTGTCCTACGACGACAACCTGGGGGCCCTGATCAATGCCGAGCGCGTGCTCGAACTGGGCAATGGCAGCGCCGCCGACTACCTGGCCCGAGCCAGCCTCTACCAGCGCCTGGAGTGCCCGAATGCCGAGCGTTTCGACCTGGAGCACGCGCTGCTGCTCAGTGACGATCCGATCCAGCGCCTGCGCCTGACCGAGCGCCTGGGGCATCTGCCGCCCAACAGCATCGTCCATTGAGAACCGGGCCCTGCCTGCGTGGCACACTAGCCGCCCGCTTGCATCACGGATGAACAGCATGAACCACGCCGAACGCTTTCTTCAGGACTTTCACCAGCGCCGCCCCGGTACCACGCCGCCGGCCTTTTCCGGGTTGAGCCTGCCCGGACGCGGCTCTTCCTACGACATGCTGGCCGCCACACTCGCCGCCACCCGGCCTGGCGCACAGCTACTGGACCTGGGCTGCGGCGACGGTTTCCTGCTGGATCTGCTCGCCAGACGGTACCCCGAGGCGCGATTGATCGGCGTGGACATGAGCACCACCGAATTGCAGGCGGCACGCCTGCGCCTCACCGATCGCTGCGTGTTGCTCAATGAGCGGGCCCAGTCCCTGTCCCTGGCCAGTGGCAGCGTCGACGCCGTGGTCTCGCACCTGGCATTGATGCTCATGAGCGATATCGAACAGGTGCTGGCCGAGGTACATCGGGTCCTGGCCCGGAGCGGCCAGCTCTCGGCCATCGTCGGCCGCAGCTTTCTCCTGGGCGAACCGGGCCAGCGCTACCTGCAGGTGTTTCGCGCCGCCGCCCAGCGCGACCGCCTGGCACCCCTGCCCCTGGTGGACCCACGAGCCCAGTCCCAGGATGGCTGGCGGCAGCTGTTGGCGCGTCACTACCGTGACGTGCAGTTCGAAGAACTGGACCTTGAATGGAGCCCCAGCTTCGAGGAGTTCTGGGACGCCCTGGGGGAAACCTACGACCTGGACCGCCTGAAGCCCGCCACCTGCATATTGATGAAGGACGAACTGCACAGGGCCATACAACCCCTGCTGCGGGCGGACGGCACGCTGCTGACCGGCTGGGGTCTGCTGCTGATCCAGGCCAACGCCGCATGACAGCCCGTGCCGGGCTCTGGCAGGATGCTCGGCTCACTCCACGGAACGGGTACAGCATGCTGATCAGAAAAGCTCATGGCGACGACGCGCAACGGGTCTTCGACATTCGTAACCAAGCCATCAACCACCAGTGCTGCGGCCATTACCCCGCCGCCGACCTGCAGGTCTGGACCGCAGGCAGCCTGGGGGACTACTTCGTCGAGATCCTGGAGAAGACCGGGCACGTAGCCGTCATCGACCAGCGGATCACCGCCAGCGGCATGCTCGACCTGGAGACCGGCCAGGTCGACGCGGTGTTCGTCGACCCGGCCTACATGGGCCAGGGCATCGGCCGGCAGATGATGGACTATCTCGAAGCACTGGCCCTGCAAGCCGAACTGCCACACCTGATACTGGATTCGACCCTGAATGCCGCGGACTTCTACCGTCATTGCGGTTTCGTCGGCGAGCGGATCGCCCAGTACCAGTCGCCCCGTGGCCTGACCCTGGCCTGCGTGCCGATGATCAAGCACCTGGCACGCTGAACCGACAGCACTTCAGGACTTGAGCGGCGCCTGCAACTCCGGGGCCGCTCCCGCCCTACCTGCAGCGGCCTCGGACGGCGAGCGCACCTGAATGATCAACAAGGCTGCCAGCACCGCCGGGATCGCGCAGAAGAAGAAAATCTGCTGCACCGGGATATGCATCGCCAGCAGCATGCTGCCGAACAGGGGCCCGAGAATCGAACCGAAGCGCCCCACTCCCAGCGCCCAGCCGGTGCCGGTGGCACGCACCTGGGCCGGGTAGAAGTTGCTGGCGAAGGCATTCAGGGTCAACTGGCCACCGATGATGCAGAAGCCCGCGGCAAACACGAACACCACCAGGTAGCGCGGGTTGTCGTGGTTCAACCCCAGTAGCACAGTGCACAGTGCGGCGGCGCTGAGCACCGCGGCCAGCAGGCGCACCTTGCGTTTCAGGCGGTCGGCGAACCAGGCCATGCAGATCGCGCCGAGGGTGCCGGCGAAGAGGAACATCGAAGTCACCAGGTTGGCCTGCTTCAGGGCCAGGCCACTCTCCAGCAGCAGCGTCGGCAACCAGCTGATCATGAAATACAGCAGGATCAGGCTGACGAAAAAGGTCGCCCAGATCAGCAAGGTCGGCCGTGCATAGCCGTGGCGGAACAGCTCCAGCACCGTGAGCTTGCTGTCCACCTGCTCACCGCTGTTGAGCACTGCGGCCGGCGGTTGCCAGTCCGGGAGCATCTGTGCGGTGACCTTGCGCAGCCGCGCATAGGGCGGCGCGTCCCGCAGCAGGCGCGGCAGCGATTCGGGCAAGCGCCAGAGCAGGAAAGGAAACAGCAGCAGCGGCGTGATGCCGCCGGCGAGGAACACCGCTTCCCAGCCAAAGCGATCGATGAAGCCGGCGGCAACGAAACCACCCGCCGCGCCGCCAAAGGAGAAACCGCAGGCGGCCAGGGTCACCATCAGGGTGCGCAGGCGCGGCGGCGAATATTCGGACATCAGCGCCATCGCGCTGGGCATCGCCCCGCCCATGCCGATGCCACAGATAAAACGGGCGGCCATCAGGCTTTCAAGGGAATTGGCGAACACCATCAGCACCGTCAGGCTGGCGTAGATCAGCACGCAAACGAGCAGGATCCGGCGCACGCCAAAACGGTCCGCCAGGGGCGTCACCGCCAGGGACCCCAGGGTCAGGCCCAGCAGGTTGGCGCTGAACACCGGGCCGAAGGCGGCCTTCTCCAGCCCCCAGTCCTGGGCCAGGGCCGGCACCACATAGCCCAGGACCTGGGCGTCGTAGCCATCGGTGACCAGCAGCAAGGCGAGAAGCAACAAGAGCAACCACTGGTAGCGGGACACCGGGCGGGCGTCGAGCGCAGCACGAAAGCTGGCAATCTGATTTTGCATCGCAAGGTACCTGTTCGGTTTTTTATGGTTATGGGCAGCAGTGTCGCGCAGGTCACAGGCGGTGACCGCTCAGGCCCCGTTGCGGGGCCTGGGTGATGCAGATGCCACGCTGCCCCGGATACCGGGCAGCGTGCAGGTTCAGGCTGGCGTATCCGGCTGGTTGGCCGGGTGCGCGGCCTGGAACGCCGGGTGCTCGGCGGCCAGGGCCGCGACCCGGAGGATCCGCGGATAAGCGTCCAGGGACACCTTGAAACGCTCGGCCGCATACAGTTGGGGAATCAGGAACACATCGGCCAGCCCCGGCTCATCGCCAAAACAGAAGCCCTGGTCGCCGATCAGTTGCTCCAGGGCCGCCAGCCCCTGGCTGATCCAGTGGTCGATCCACACCAGCAGTTGCGCTTCCTCATGACCCCATTCCCGTAGCAGGTTCTGGGTGCTGGAGTTGTGCAGCGGATGAATGTCGCAGCCGATGATCGCGGCAACCGCCCGTTCCCGGGCGCGGCTGACCAGGTCCGTGGACAGCAGCGGCACCTGTGGATAACGCTCCTCCAGGTACTCGATGATTGCCAGCGACTGGATCAGCAGGTCGCCGTCATCGGTCCGCAGGGCCGGCACCCGGCCCTGCGGGTTGATCTCCAGGTACTCCGGCTGGCGATTCGCACCGCCCTTGGGCACCAGCAGATTGACCGGTATGGCCTGGAACTCCAGGCCCTTGAGGGCCAGAGCGATGCGCACCCGGTAGGACGCAGTAGAGCGGTAGTAGGTATAGAGCTGCATGAGGGCTCTCCCTTAACGTGCCGGCTGGACCGTGCCGCGGCATTCGCCGAAGCCGATGGAGGCGAAACCCTCACGGCGGCAACGCCCGCGCAGGATGATTTCATCGCCGTCCTCGAGGAACTTGCGCACCTCGCCGGACGCCAGTTCGATGGGTTTCTTGCCGCCTTCGGTGATCTCCAGCAGGCTGCCGAACTGGCCGCTCTCTGGGCCGGACAAGGTGCCCGAACCGAACAGGTCGCCGGCCTGCAACTGGCAGCCGTTGACGCTGTGGTGCGCAACCATCTGCGCCACGGTCCAGTACATGTACCGGGTGTTGCTCAGGGTCAGGCGGTGTGCCGGCAGGCCCTGCTCGCGCATGGTGCGGGTGGTCAGCAGCACTTCCAGTTCGATGTCGAAGCCACCGGCGGCCTGGTCGCGCTTGTCCAGCAGGTACGGCAGCGGTTGCGGGTCGCCTTCAGGGCGCGGGGCCTGGGCCTGGCGGAACGGCTCCAGGGCCTCGGCGGTCACCACCCAGGGCGAAATACTGGTGATGAAGCTTTTCGACAGGAACGGGCCCAGCGGCTGGTATTCCCAGGCCTGGATATCCCGCGCCGACCAGTCGTTGAGCAGGCAGAACCCGGCGATGTGTTCGGCGGCGTCGCCAATGGCGATGGGCTCGCCCATCTCGTTGCCCTGGCCGATCCAGATGCCCAGCTCCAGTTCGTAGTCCAGGCGCGCGCAGGGGCCGAAGGTCGGTTCGGACTGCCCGGCCGGCAGGGTCTGGCCCTTGGGCCGGCGCACGTCGGCACCGGAAGTACGGATAGTGGATGCGCGACCGTGGTAGCCGATCGGCACGTACTTGTAGTTGGGCAGCAGCGGGTTGTCGGGGCGAAACAGCTTGCCGACGTTCTGCGCGTGTTCGATGCCCACATAGAAGTCGGTGTAATCGTTGATCTTGGCCGGCAGGTGCATCTGGCAGTCCGCGGCCAGGGGCAGCAGTTTCGCCCCCTGGGCCTCGATCTTGCCGCGCAGGCTGCTGCCTTCGCCGAGCAGTTCCAGCAGGCGTTCGCGCAAGGCGACCCGGGCCGGGCGGCCGAGTTCGAAGAACGCATTCAGCTGGCCGCCACGGGCCGCCTGCACCGCAGCCTGAGCCTGGCCTTCGAACAGCCCGGCATCCAGCGCCGCTTCCAGGTCGAAAATCTGTTCGCCAATGGCGACCCCGCTGCGGGGCGCCGAACCCTGGGTGCTGAAGACGCCCAGGGGCAGGTTCTGCAACGGGAAGTCGGGGTGACCGTTGGCGGACTCGACCCAGCTACGGGTGATGGTGGGCAAGGTCATGGGTTATCTCCGATTCGGGTTGAAGGTGACGGGCAGCGAGGCCCAGCAAGCATCGTAGTCGTTCTGCAGCTCTGGGCACTCCAGGGCGAACTGGCTCGGGCGCAGCACCTGGCTGGTCTCGAACATGAAGGCCATGGTGTTGTCGATCTTGGCCGGCTGCAACTGGGCGTTGATCGCCTTGGTGCAGGTCTCGCCGTCCGGGCCGTGGGCGCTCATGCAACTGTGCAGCGACGCGCCGCCGGGCAGGAAGCCTTCGGCCTTCGCATCGTAGGCACCCTGGATCAGGCCCATGAACTCGTTCATCAGGTTGCGGTGGAACCACGGTGGACGGAAGGTGTTCTCGGCCACCATCCAGCGTGGCGGGAAGATCACGAAGTCCAGGTTGGCCAGGCCCGGCACGCTGGTGGGCGAGGTCAATACGGTGAAGATCGACGGGTCCGGGTGGTCGAAGCTGACGGTGCCAATGGTGTTGAAACGACGCAGGTCGTATTTGTACGGCACGTTGTTGCCGTGCCAGGCCACCACGTTCAGTGGCGAATGGTCGAGCTCGCAGCCCCAGAGCTCGCCGAGGTACTTCTGGACGAGCGTGGTGGGCTGGCGCAGGTCTTCGTAATGAGCCACCGGGGCCAGGAAATCCCGGGGGTTGGCCAGGCCGTTGCTGCCAATCGGCCCAAGGTCCGGCAGGCGCAGCGGCGCACCGTGGTTCTCGGCGACGTAGCCACGGGCTTGCGGGTCCAGCAGTTCGATGCGGAATTTCAGCCCGCGAGGCAGCACGGCGATTTCCAATGGCTCCAGGTCCAGCATGCCCAGTTCGGTGACGATGCGCAGGCGACCCAGCTCCGGCACCAGCAGCAGCTCGCCATCGGCATTGAAGAACACCCGCTCCATCGAGCGGTTGGCACGGTAGTGATAGACGCTGATACCCGCCGGCTTCTGCGCCGCCGAGTTGGCCACCATCGCCACCAGGCCGTCGATGAAATCGGTGGGCTCGCTTGGAATCTGCAGGGGGCTCCAGCGCAGGCGGTTGGGGGTGACCTCACCCAGGGGGCCGCCTGCCAGCTGGCGCGCAAGCTTGGCGAAAGCCGGGTGCTTGGCCGAGGGCTGGATGCGGTACATCCAGGTACGCCGGGCTTCGCTGCGGGTCATGGTGAAGGCGGTGCCGGAAAACAGTTCGGCGTACAGGCCATAAGGGGCTTTTTGCGGGGAGTTCTGGCCGACGGGCAGCGCCCCTGGCAGGGCCTCGCTGGCAAATTCGTTGCCGAAGCCCGATTGGTAGCTGAGGGCCGACGCCGAAGAATCGAGGTTCATGGAGCCTCCTGGAAGTTGGAATAGGCAGGGGCCCACCACTCCCTCACAAGAGCTATCGGCACGCCTGGGTTATTTTTATCGTAATCCAATTACGCATAACGTAATTTGATTGCCCAGGAGCGTCAAGCTATAAAGACCGCCACTTGTCACGGGACCCCAATGCCTCCATGGAAAAGCCGCGCAGCATCAGCGACAGCACCGGTAAACAGAAAGTCCGCTCGGCCGAGGTCGGTACCGACATCCTCAAGGCCCTGGCCGAACTGTCGCCGGCCACTTCCCTTTCGCGCCTGGCCGAACATGTTCAGATGCCGGCAAGCAAGGTGCATCGCTACCTGCAGGCCTTGATTGCCAGCGGCTTTGCCGAACAGAACAGCGCCACCAATCACTACGGCCTGGGCCGCGAAGCCCTGCGGGTAGGCCTGGCCGCCCTGGGCAGCATGGACGTACTGAAAGTCGCGACCCTGCCCCTGGCGGAACTGCGGGACGAATTGAACGAAACCTGCTTCCTCGCGGTGTGGGGCAACCAGGGCGCGACGGTGGTGCATATCGAACCGGCGGTGCGGGCGGTGACCGTGGTCACTCAACTGGGCTCGGTGCTGCCATTGCTCAGTTCATCCACCGGGCTGGTGTTCAACGCCTACCTGCCACAGCGCGAAACCCTCGACCTGCGCCAGCAGGAACTGGCAACCGGCAGCCCCCACGCCCTGGCCGACAAGCAGGTGCACGATGCCCTGGCCGAGCAGATTCGCCAGCGCGGCCTGCACCATGTCCACGGTTTGCTGATGCCCGGTGTCGATGCCCTGTCGGCGCCGGTGTTCGATGCCACCGGCAAGATCGCCGCGGTGCTGACCGTGGTAGGGCCGACGTCGCTGTTCCACGCCGATGAACATGGGCCCGCAGCCCAACGTCTGCTGGCGGCCAGCTCTGCAGTGAGCTGGCGCATGGGTTATCAGCCGCAATAACCGCTAGCGCTCAACTCATCAGCCCCAGGGCCTGGGCCTTGGCTACCGCCTGGGTACGCCGCTCCACCCCCAGTTTGCTGTGAATCCGGCGCCCGTGGGTCTTCACGGTATGCAGGGAAATGAACAATTGCTCGGCGATCTGCTGGTTTGAACAGCCCTGGGCGATCAGTTGCAGCACTTGCAATTCCCGCAGGCTGAGCAGGCTTTCGCGGTTTTCCAGGGGGCCTGCCGATGACGGCGTCTGCAGCGTTTCCCCCGCAGCCAGCAAGAGTGGTTGCCGCAGGCGCAGTTCGTGCAGTGCCTGCGGCAGGTTGCATCGCTGCACCAGTGCCTGCCCGGCCTGCAATGCTTCCTGCGCCAGCGCCGGGTTGCCTTGCAGGTGGGCGACCTCGGCCAGGGCCAGTTGCACCTCGGCCTCCAACCCCTGCATGCCGTGGCGTTGGGCCCGGGCCAGCAGCCCCTGCAAGGTAGCGATCGGCGCCTGGGCCCGCCCCAGGTGTACCTCGGCCAGCACCAGCAGGTATTCGATCCCCGGAATCAACTCCAGGGTGGCCGGTGGCGCCTGTAGCGCCTGCGGGCCGCGAAAGTGCCGGAGCAAGCGGCTCAAGGCCTCCTGAGCCAGCTCCGGTCGCCCCTGTTGCAGCCAGAGCTGGCTGCTGACCTGCAACAGCACGCCCCGGTACACCGTGTCGGGAATCTGCCGCTGCTGCATCAGCCGCTCCGCATCCCGCAGGCGTACGAAGGCCTGGGCATAATCACCCTGGTTGGCCGCCAGTTGGGCCTGGCCGAGGAAACCATACAAGGCACGCTTGTCGTGGCTCAGCAGGCAATCCTCGAGGCCGCTGCGAAAGTAGCCGGCCGCCTGCTCTGCATGCCCCTGGCGCAAGGCCAGGCGCCCGAGACGCAGGGCGATGCGACCGAGCAGCGGGGTCGCCCGCAGCGCCTGCATCGACAAGCGCTCACAGACCTGCTCCAGCAGGCTCTGGGCCCGATGCGGCGCGCCCCTTTGCTCCAGCAACTGGGCATGGTCCAGTTCCAGCAGGCCTTCGAACAGCTGGGCATCCTGGGCCCGGGCCAGGCACAGGGCTTCACGATTGAGGGCCTGGGCCACATCCAGCTCCGCACCCAGCAGGGCCTGCTGGGTCAGCCCCGACAGGCACAGCAGGCGGGTGGTCCAGGCGCTGTCCGCCAGCTCATCCAGGGCCTCGATAAAATGCTGCCGCGCCACCACCATCCGCCCGCTCAGGTGCAGCAGCCAGCCCTGCTGTGCCTGCCAGCGGGCCAGCAACTGACGCTGCTGCGCTGCCGAGGGCTGGGGGGCGAACCGGGCCATCTGCGCCATGCACTGCCCGGCCTGCTCGAAGCGCCCGGCAAACAGCATGGCCGCAACCAGCAGCCCCACCAGGTGCGGCGACACCAGCAAGAGTTCGCCACCGTGGCGCTCATGCAGTTGCAGCAACAGCAGCGCATTGTCCTGCTGGAACAGGAACTCGAAACTGAAATGCTCCAGCAGGCTGACCGCGACTTCATACTCTTGGGCCCGCAGCGCCTGCTCAAAGGCCGACTGCCAATCCTCCTGGGCAATGAACCACTGGCAGGCCCGGCGATGCCAGGAGCGCCCGCCCGGCCAGGCTTCGTCGCGCATTAGCCGGGCCAGCGGCGGAAACACCTGGAGCCAGTCGCCGCCACCGTCCCAGGGTTCGATGAAGCAGGCCATGTCCTGCAAGGTCCGCAGGTACTGGGCACCCTCCCCGACGCCGAACAGATGCTCGCACAGCTCGGCGTTGAAACGTGGCAGGTGCGCCAGTACTTGCCAGACTTGCGCCAGCTCCGCCGGCAGCACGCTGAACAGCTCGTGCTCCAGGTACTCCAGCAAGGTATTGGGGCGCCCCGGCTTGCAGGGCTGAATCGTCAGCTCGCTGCCTTCCAGCAAGGCAATGCGCACCCCGGCGCACCAGCCGCCACTGCGTTGCAGAATGCGACTGGCGGTCTGCGCACACAGGGGTTGCGGCAGCCGTTGCAGCAGTTGCTCGATCTCGATCTGGCTGAATGCCAGTGCCGGGCCGTCCAGCTCGAACAACTGATCGTCCAGCAGCAGGCGTGGCCAGTTGCACAGGGGCCGGCGACGGCAACCCAGCCACCAGGTCAACTGCGGGTTGTCCAGGCTCAGCAGGCGATCGAGCAGCAGGTCCAGGTCCGCAGCCGCGACCCGGTAATAGTCATCGATAAAGATCCAGGCCGGCGCCTGCAGGTGCGCCAGGTGCTGCAGCACCGTGGCTTCGTCATCGCGCTCCAGCCCCAGGGCCTGGGCCAGGGCAGCGCACAGCCCCTGCGGGCTATGCCGCCCGCCGGACAACGGCAACCAGCTCACTCGGCAGGTCTCCGGTGCCTGTTGCAGGCACTCAGCCAGCAGCGCCGTCTTGCCGCTGCCGGCAGGCGCGCAAAGCAGCTTGACCCGCGCACCGGAGGCCAGCAACGGCGCGCTCAGGCGGCTGCGGGAAAAATGATGGGAGGACAAACGGGGCATGAACCCGGGACGCTCTGGACAACGAGTCATGGCGGTCATTGCGGCGTGCCTTTTTATAGTTTTAGCCAGCGTAGCCCCACCCTAGCCCCGACCTCCCGGCCAGTTGAAGAAGTATTCAGCAGGCTGATCAGCCCCCATAAAAAAACCGACCAGGCAGTCGGATAACTGCCAGTCAAGAGGAACGCAGTATTGCCGCGACTGTGGCGAGCAAGCTCGCTTGCCAGGACTGGCCGCCATAAAAAGCCGCACGCCCCAAGAGCGTGCGGCTCGACCATTGCTCCACTGCAACCCAAGAGGCGCCTAGCGCACTCCGCTGGCGCGCAGGGCCGCCGGGGTGTAGTCGGCCGCCTTGGCGGCAAAGCCGAACTCCAGGCTGTGCTTCTCTTCGTTCTTCATGCCCAGGGCCAGGTAACGGCCGGCGTTCAGGTCATACAGGGCCTCCAGGGTGTAGGCCGGTACCTGGTGGTCGTAGTAGTACTGCGCATGACCTTCGGCTACCCGCCACAGTTGGCCGCGTCCGTCATAGTGGTCCACCAGGGCCACCTGCCAGCTGTCCTCGTCGATGTACATGTGCCGAGTGGCGTAGATGTGCCGCTGGTTGGGCTTGACCGTGCCCACCACTTCCCACACCCGGTGCAGTTCATAGCGGGTCAGGTCCTGGTTGATGTGCCCGGCCTTGACGATGTCGTCGTACTTGAGGCTCGGGGAGTCCAGCTTGTAGCTGTTGTAGGGGATGTACATCTCCTTCTTGCCCACCAGCTTCCAGTCGTAACGGTCGGGAGCACCGGAGAACATGTCGAAGTTGTCCGAGGTGCGCAGGCCGTCGGCGGCGGTGCCCGGGCCGTCGTAGGCCACTTGCGGGGCGCGGCGCACGCGACGCTGGCCCGCGTTGTAGATCCATGCCGAACGCGGTTCCTTGACCTGGTCCAGGGTCTCGTGGACCAGCAGCACGTTGCCCGCCAGCCGCGCCGGGGCGGTCACCGACTGCTTGAAGAAGTTCTGCACGTTGGCCGCCTTGGCCGGGTCCAGGTCCGGGATCAGTTGCGGCGCCGCCACCTCTTCCTCGAAACGGATCGAGGTGTAGCTGCCGTTGGTCTGCGGGGTGACCTGGGTGACGATGCGCTTCTGGTTGCCGCCGTGATAACGGGTCAGGTGGTTCCACAGCACCTCGATGCCGTTCTTCGGAATCGGGAAGGCGTAGTAGCGGTTGCCGGTAAAGTTGGCCAGGCCGTTGCCGTCGTTGGTAGTGGTCACGCTCAAGGCGCTGCGCTTGGCCGACTCGTAGATCTCGGGTGGCAGGCCGACGCTGCGGTGAGTGGGGTAGACCGGGATCCGGTAGCTGTCCGGGTAGCGCTTGAACATCGCCACCTGGCCGTCCGAAAGCTTGTCCTTGTATTTGTCCACCGTCGCCGCGGTGATGATGAACAGCGGTTTTTCATTGGCGAACGGGTCGGCGAGAAAGCCCTTGCTGTCCACCGCCCCGGCATTCTTGGGAATGCCTCCGGTCCAGGCCGGGATCGAGCCGTCGGCATTACCGGCTTTTTCCGCACCCACCGGGGTCAGGCTGGTTCCCAGCTTGGCGGCTTCTTCCGGGCTCACGGCGGCCATCAGGTTGGCCGCCCACAACCCCAGTGCCAGGGCGCTGCATTGCAGAATCATCTTGCGCATTCAAATGCTCCTTCTTGTGCCGGTTCAGAAGTTCACGCCAAAGCTCAACGCGAGGAAGTCCCGGTCGGTCAGGGTGTTGTAGCGCCCGCCAAAAAAGTCGGTGTAGCTGAGGCTGGCGGTGTAGGTGTTGCGGTAGTCGGCATCCACGCCAACGCTCAGGGCCTTGGCGCCCTGGTTGAACAGGCCGTTGGGCCCGTAGCCGTTGACGTCATGGGACCAGGAAAGGTTGGGCTTGAAGTTGATGCCGGCGATCACGTTGCTGTAGTCGAGGATGGCCCGGGCGCGATAGCCCCAGGAGGTGGCCGTGACGAAACCGTCGGTGTCGCCCCCGTAGCCGTATTGGCCGTACACCGAGTCCCGGCCGTAGCGCAGCTTGCTCTTGTCTTCCAGGCCTCCGACGTGGACCACTGCCGCCTCGCCCACCAGGGTCAGGCGGTCGGCCCCCAGCACCTGATCGAAGAACTGGGTCATGGAACTCTGGATCTGAGTGATTTCCTTGCGCCGGTAGCCGGTGTTGTCAGCCCCCATGGCGCTCTTGATCGGCGACGCCGCGCCCCCGGAAATAGGGTTGAGCAGGGCCAGGGTCAGGTCGTTGGTGTTGACCTGCACCGGCGCGTTGGGCCGATAGCTGATCTCGCCGGTCCAGGCGGTGCCGGTAGGCAGGGTGGTGGAGAAACTGGCGCCATACAGGCGGATGTCTTCCGGGTATTCGAGGTAGTACTGGCCACGGCCAAGCATCACGCTTTGCACCAGGCCACTGCCAGAACCCGGAACGATGCCGTTGGCGACGCCGGCAATGGCGCCCAGGGTCGCCGCGCTGACATTGGCCGTGGTGGTACTCACCACCGGGCTGCGGGAGTGGTAGTTCATGAAGTACAGGCCGTACTCGGTGTCATCGCCGAGCCAGCGCAGGGCGGCGCCCCACTGCCCGGAGTCGCGGGCATCACGATCACCGCCGCGGGGCAGGATCACCCCTTCGCGGGTCACCTGGAAGCCCTGGCCGAAGGCCGCCGCCACCGGCTGCAACGGCGCGATGGCCGGGCTGCCGACGGTGTAGCCGGTGGTGCAGCCATCGGCCACCACGTCGTTGCCGAAGAAGGTGCCGCAGTTGTCCACCACGGTCTGGTCCCACTCCAGCTGATAGAAGCCTTCCACGGTCAGCTGGTTGGTCAGGCCCTGGGAGGCGAACAGCATGTTCACCGGCACCAGGCCTTCCTTGATTTCGGCGCCGGGGCGGCGAAAGGCCGAGACATCCACAGGGTTGATGCTGTTGATGGAGTTGCCGATGAAGGTGCTCTCGCCCCAGCTGACCACCTGCTTGCCGGCACGCACGGTACCCGGCAGGTCGGCAATGGAATAGTTGTGGTAGACGAAGGCATCGAGGATCTGCGCCCCCGATGACTTGGCGCCCTCCTTGCGGTTGTGGTCGCTGATGGGCTTGAACTCGCGGTCTTCGTCCTTGAGCTCGAAGTCGTACCAGTACTTGCCGCGAACGAAGACCCCGGTGTCGCCGTACTTGAGTTCCAGGTCATGCAGGCCCTTGAAGATCTTCGAGAAGGTTTCGCCCTTCTTGAAGTTCAGGCGGCCATCGTCGCCGGTGGACGACTGGGCGGTACCGCCATTGACCGTTCCGACGAAGGCGCGGTCGGCATTGCGCATGCCCCAGCTGGCACCAACCGATAGCGACGAGTCGAACTGCCCTTCGATTTCCCCGATGTTGAACGACACCGCCTGCGCCTGGGCGCAGCAGCCCAGCGCCACCGCGACGGCCAGCGCCTGCGGTTTGAAGATGGCGCGCATTGTTATTCTTGTCATGCGTCTTCCCCGGTGAGTGACAGGAGGCCTCACCCTACTGCCGGGGTAGCACGGTCGATAAGCGCACCAAGGAGGTATTCGCGCTGTCACTCGAAGGGATTAGTGCCCTTGCCATCAGGGCCGTTCAAGGGGTTATCCAGCGGCTGGATGCAGGCTTATCAGGGGCGTCGATGCAGGGGGATGACCGGGGCGAAAAAACGCTTAGACTGTTGCTCAGGCTGTAACAGTCCTTGTCCTGAATCGCTATTTTTCCGTACCCGGCCAGGGCTTATTCTTCACTCGCAGTCACGGCAAACAACCGCTTGCCACTGACCTTGCAAGTACCGGGCACGAACTGTTCCCGGGAATGATTTCCAGCCGCTTGAAGGCGTGTGATTCAAGCTGCTGCCCCTGGTTCACCGACGTTGATTTTGTAGCTCCTTGATCTAACGTCTTGCTTCGGCCGCTGCTCTTGCAGCGGCCTTTTTTATGCCTGGAACACCAGAGGAAAGTGGCAACTACGCCGCGTCATCCTCGCTCTCGTCGTAATGAAACTTGTGCAGCAGACGGTGCGCCACTGGGGACAGGATCAAGCCCAGGGTGGCAGCGAAGACCAGGTTGGTATAAAGCCCGTAGCTGGCAAAAAACAGTTTGCCACCAGGGGTTTGCGGCATGTTGATGGGGCCGATGCCGCCGAGGATCATGGCCGCGTCATACAAGGCGTCATGGAAGGAAATGTCTTGTTCGAAGTACAGCAGGCCGCTGATACCCAGCAGCACCGAGAAGATGATCAGCGCCAGCACCACCAGCCCATGCATGCATAAACGGCGGATGAACAGCAGCCGCGACAATACCGGCTGATCCTTTGACTCATACATATGCAGCACTCCCTGTTCGTTCGCGGACCGTCGAGCATAGTGACGAACGCTGCAGGAGTAAAACCGCCGGGGCCAGGGCCCGGCGGGGTGATGCATCCAGTGCTGAAAACCCGGCGCACTTAGCGCCAGAAGCCGGCCCCTATCACCCAGGCACAGGCGATAGGGGATGGACAAAGGGGCGCTTCAGAGGGCGTACTTTTGCAGATTCTGCATCATCTCCTTCAACGCCTCGATATTGTCCTTGGGGTGAGCCGCGCCCTCGAAGTCGCAGATCTGCTGCCAGTGGGCCGCCACGTCTTCCGGGGAAAAGCCCTGGCGAGGATCGAAGCCGGCGCCCAGGCTGCGCTCCCAGCGCACCTTGCCGATCCAGCCGCCGCCCACTTCGAACAGGCCGGAGGTTTCCTGGCACTGCTCGCTGCCCAGGTACACCACCAGCGGGCTGACCAGTTCGGGCTTGAGCTGCTCGAACACCTGGGGCGGAATCAGCCCCTCGGTCATCCGCGTACCGCCGGTGGGTGCGATGGCGTTGACCAGGATGTTGTTCTTGCGCCCTTCGATGGCCAGGGTCCGGGTCAGGCCGTACAGGCCGAGCTTGGCCATGCCGTAGTTGGACTGGCCGAAGTTGCCATAGATGCCCGAGGTGGAAGCGGTGAAGATCACCCGCCCATACCCCTGGTCGCGCAGGTGTGGCCAGGCGGCGCGGGTGACCTTGTAGGCCCCCTCGACATGCACCCGATACACCAGGTCCCAATCGGCGTCCTCCATCTTGTGGAAGGTCTTGTCCCGCAGGATCCCCGCGTTGTTGACCACCACATCGACCCGGCCAAACACATCCAGGGCGTTCTGCACGATCTTTTCACCGTCGGTGACCGAGTCATGGCTGGCTTCGGCGATACCGCCGGCCTCGCGGATCTGCGCCACCACGCGGTCGGCGGCCGAAGCGCTGGCGCCTTCGCCCTGGGCCGAGCCGCCGAGGTCGTTGACCAGCACCTTGGCGCCGTGCCGGGCGAACAGCAGTGCATGGGCCCGGCCCAGGCCACCGCCGGCTCCGGTGACAATCACCACTTTATCTTCCAAGCGCACAGACTCACTCATACCGAACTCCAGCAGGGCCAATGGACAATGCTTCGAGTGTCAGGCAGCCAGCCTTTGGTCACAATAAAAACGTTTTGACCTGAATGGTGCGCAATAAGGCAGCGGGATAATCGCCTTGCCCGCTCAAGGCCGCGGGGTTCAGGAACACGCCAACCGTGATGATGGCGACAGCAGATTGTCGCGAAACTCCAGATAATGCTTGAGCACCGCCAGGGGCGCTTCGATCTGCGGGTAATGCCCGATGTTCGGCAGCAGCACCGTGTCGGCCCGTGGGATCAATTGCCGATAGCGCTCCACCATGTGTGCCCCGGAAATCGGGTCCAGGGCACCATCGATCACCCGCAGGGGCACCTCGCCGCGCTGCATGGCACTGACCCAACGTTCACGCCGGGCCCGGCGTTCAGGGATATAGCCGATCAGCTTGTGCAGGATTCGCGGGCCATCGTTGCTCTGCACCAGGCTCCAGAAATCATCCAGCACCGACTCGCTGGGGCGGTTCTGGGGGCCGAATATCTGCCGGAAACTCTTGGCCAGGCCCTGGCGGCTGAACGTGCGCCCGAGCATCCAGCCCAGCGGGCTGAGCAGCAGCTTCTGGGTCAGCACCGGGCGATGGGTTTCCGGAAACAGGCCGCCGTTGAGAAACACGCAACTGGCGATATCGATCCGCTCTTCGTAGTGCCGGGCCAGCAACTCCTGGGCAACGCTGTCGCCGTAGTCGTGGGCCAGCAGATGCACCGGCTCGGCGATACCCAGATGGGCCAGCAGCGCCTGCTGCAGGTCAGCCTGCTCCAGCAGGCTGTAGTCATGCTCCAGGGGCTTGGCCGAATCGCCGAAGCCCAGCATGTCGCAGGCGATCACCTGATGATGCCGGGCCAGGGGCTGCCACAGGTAGTGCCAGTCCCAGCTGGCGGTGGGAAAGCCATGGATCAGCAGCAGCGGCTCGCCCTGCCCGGCCACCCAGTAACGGATGCGCTGGCCGCGAAAGAGCAGGTCATGTCCGCGTGTACGCCACACGCACAGCGGGATCTCGGCAATAGGCATCAGAGTGTGTAACCCGGGTCGAGTTGATCGAGTTTGCGCAGCAGGGCCGGCCAGGCCAGAGCGCCGCCCATGCCCTGAGCGCTGCGGGTGACACCAGCGATCATCGCCCTGGCCCCGGCCAGGATCGGCGCAGGGATGGCAATCAGCTCGGCGCCGCCGTTCTGCGCCAGCACCTGGATCTCGCAGGCGCGCTGGAAGGTGAACATCATCAGGAAGGTGTCGGCGATGGTCGCGCCGCAGGTGAGCAGGCCATGGTTGTGCAGCATCAGGAAACTGTTGTCCCCCAGGTCGGCCTGCAGCCGGACCTTCTCCTCGGGGTTCAGGGCCACACCTTCATAGGGGTGGTAACCCAGGCTCGACAACACGAACAGCGACTGCTGGCTGATGGGCAACACGCCCTGCTTCTGCGCCGACACCGCAACCCCGGCCGCGGTATGGGTGTGCAGCACGCAAACCACATCGTGACGCACCGCATGCACCGCGCTGTGAATGGTGTAGCCCGCCGGGTTGATCTCGTAGGGGCTGTCCATCAGCTTGTTGCCGGCCTGGTCGACCTTCACCAGGCTCGACGCGGTGATCTCGTGGAACATCAGGCCAAACGGGTTGATCAGGAAATCTTCGGTGCCCGGCACCTTGGCGGATATGTGGGTGAAAATCAGGTCGTCCCAGCCATGCATTGCCACCAGGCGATAGCAGGCGGCCAGGTCCACGCGGGTTTGCCACTCGATGGCGCTGACCTGGTTTTTTACACTCGGTGTCGATTGAACGGGGGCTAGGCTCACGGCAAGGACCTCGGTGATGGTTCTTATAGGAAGAGGACCTCCAGAGTCTAGACAGCTCACGCCGCTGGCGGAGTTGCATTGGCAGCCAGCTTGATGGCCGTGCGGGTCAGCCGGG
>NZ_VYKE01000090.1:0-23697 GCF_032424515.1 Pseudomonas sp. JV245A | reverse complement strand
CGCAGCCTGCGGCAGCGGCTACAGACGGGCGGCTGTGGTTCAGCGCTGGGGGAAATCTCGGCGCAGGGCATCCAGCCCTGCCAGCAGCCGAGGCACGGAATTGCAGGCCAGGGGCAGCGTCACTTGGCAGCCGTCCAGCCGTTGCTCCGGGTTCAGCCAGGGCGGTGCGGCTTCAAGGCAAAAGTGGATCTGGATCTGCGGCTCGGGGCCGCCCAGGTAGTGAAACGCCAGGCAAGGCTCGGTGAACCAGCAAGGCCGGGGAGGGCCTTCGGGCTGATCCAGGGCCTGTAGCCACTGGGCCAACTGATCGAACTCGTGAGTCCTCAGGCAGGCATCCTTGAAACGCCAGTCGCCCTGGGGATGCTCGATGCGGCCCTGCACCATCAGCCAGTTGGCGTCCAGGTGATCGTGGCTGCCAGGGAACTGGTAGCCAAGGATGTCCAGCTCCACCCGCAGCTCAGGTGGGGCCCTGAATATCAGGGGCATATCAGCGAGCCTCGCCGCCATCGGGAAGAAACTGCGGCACCTTCTGCCGCAGCAACTGGATCAGTTCCGGGTCCATGAACTCGTAATCATCGGGAATGTTCAGGCACACAATCTGCTGGTTGTTCAACTGCGCCTTGAAGCGCTTGCGCAGTTTTTCCCGGTGGCGGGTTTCCATCACCACAATCAGCCCGGCCCATTGCACCAGCTCCGGGCCCAGGGGCACCTGGGCGTCGTGGTTGAGGCCCGCCGAAGCGGTCTCGATCCCCGGCCAGTCGGCGAACAGCTGCTCGGCGGTGGGGCTGCGCAGCTTGTTCTGGCTGCAGACAAACAGGACATTGAGCATTGGGCCGAACTCCTTGGCACAGGCGCCCGGCCCGTGGAGGGCAGGGCAAAGGCGCTGATTTTTCGTGGCTTTGGCCGCGCTGTCCAGCAACTTGTGGCAGGCCGGGTGAATGGCGTGGGTCAGCGCCAGTTGCCCGTCAAGCGCCGGGGCTGCGAAACTGTCGGCCCCTTTACCCCTATCACTCATTCCATGCCCGCAGCCCCGTTCACCTCTCCCCATCTGGGCCTTGCCCTCAGGCGCTGGCGCCTGTTGCACCGGGTCAAGCAGCAACACGCCGCCGAACTGTTCGGCGTGGCGCAGTCGAGCATTTCCCGTTGGGAAAACGGCCGGCAGACCATGGAACCGGCCGAGCGTGCGCGCCTGGAACAACTGCTGGCGGCCAACCTCAGCGCCGCCGCCGACCAGGCCCTGGCGCGGCTGGTGAACGACAGCCCGCGCGCCGTGCACCTGGTGTGCGACCTGACCCACCGCCTGCTGGCCTGTTCCGCCACCCGCGCCGGGCAGTTCGGCGTGCCCTTGAGTGAGCTGCTGGGCCAGTCCCTGTGGGGCTTTTGCACCGAGGAAATCACCCGCAAGGAAGCCGCCCTGGATGACCTGGGCTGGCGCGAAGTACTGGAGCCGCCGTCCCTGGAATTCTTCAGCGGCCACAACGATTCGGCCATCGTGCCCATCGCCCCCAGCCAGTGCCGCTGGACCCGCCTCAACCTCTCTGACGGCAACGCCGTGCGGCTGGTGGAAACCCTCTGAAATGGGGCCCCGGATATTTTATCCGTGGCCCCGGCAGCACCCCTTGGCTAGTCTGGTTAGCCATCGCTCGCCGCCTTTCAGTGCCGGCTGTGTTTTGCCCACCCGCGCAGGTCTTTCCATGAACAGTGAACTTCTCAGTGGCCGCCTCGACTTTCTCCGTGAAGCGGAAAAACTCAAGGACGTGCTGCGCAGCGCCCACACCTCCAGCGGCCGCCAGGAAAGCACCGCCGAGCACAGCTGGCGCCTGTGCCTGATGGCGCTGCTGTTCGAAGACCAACTGGGGGACCTGGACCTGCTGCGGGTGCTGAAACTGTGCATCGTCCACGACCTGGGGGAGGCCATTCACGGCGACATCCCGGCGGTGGCCCAGGCCGCTCACCCGGACAAGAGCCAGCAGGAGCGCGCGGACCTGCAACTGCTGGCCCGGGCCCTGGACGCCCCGGCCCGCGAGCACCTGCTGGAGCTGTGGGACGAATACGAAGGCGCCGCCAGCACCGAGGCGCGCACGGTCAAGGCGTTGGACAAGCTGGAAACCCTGCTGCAACACACCCAGGGCCAGAACCCGGCGGACTTCGACTACCGCTTCAACCTCGGCTACGGCCGCCGCTACACCGACGCCAGCCCGCTGTTCCAGGCCCTGCGCCAGCAGATCGATGCCGACACCCAGCGCCGCCTGGACGCCCAGGCTCAGGCCGCTGTTCAGCATCGGCTGCGCTAAACAAGCCTGGGCGCCGCTTGCCAGATCCAGGGCAGGTTCCCAGGGGGCAGGGCGCCCCGCGCAGAAACCTTGCAGGCGTCATGGTTTTTTTCTGCCAGGGTCATCAAGCGGGTCTATTTTTACCTTCGCTTGCCGTTCACTACGCTTTTCAAACGCCCATCCCTCCTAGGGCCCCAGTCGAGCGGCCGGGCAGGGATGATCGAAGGAGTGATCCATGTCTGATGAATCCAAGTGCCCGTTCAAACACACCGCCGGCGAAGGCACCAGCAACCGTGACTGGTGGCCCGGCCAACTGAACCTGAAGATCCTCCACCAGCACTCGCAGCTGTCCGACCCGATGGCCGAGGACTTCGACTACGCCGCCGAATTCAACAGCCTGGACCTGGCCGCGGTGAAGCGCGACCTGCTGGCCTTGATGACCGACTCCCAACCCTGGTGGCCGGCGGATTTTGGCCACTACGGCCCGCTGTTCATCCGCATGGCCTGGCACAGCGCCGGCACCTACCGCATCGCCGATGGCCGGGGTGGTGCCGGGGGCGGGCAGCAGCGCTTCGCCCCGCTCAACAGCTGGCCGGACAACGTCAGCCTGGACAAGGCGCGGAGGCTGATCTGGCCGATCAAGCAGAAGTACGGGCGCAAGATCTCCTGGGCCGACCTGATCATCCTCACCGGCAACGTCGCCCTGGAATCCATGGGTTTTAAAACCTTCGGCTTTGCCGGTGGCCGCCAGGACGTCTGGGAGCCGGAAGACAACGTCTACTGGGGCAGCGAAACCACCTGGCTCGACGACCAGCGCTACAGCGGCGACCGCGAGCTGGAGAACCCCCTGGGGGCGGTGCAAATGGGCCTGATCTACGTCAACCCGGAAGGCCCCAACGGCAACCCCGACCCGCTGGCGGCGGCCCGGGACATCCGCGAAACCTTCGCCCGCATGGCCATGGACGACGAAGAAACCGTGGCCCTGATCGCCGGCGGCCACACCTTCGGCAAGACCCACGGCGCCGGCCCCGCAACCCACGTCGGCCCGGAACCGGAAGCCGCTGGCCTGGAAGAACAGGGCCTGGGCTGGAAAAGCAGCTTCGGCACAGGCGTTGGTGGCGACGCCATCACCAGCGGCCTGGAAGTGATCTGGACCACCACCCCGACCCGCTGGAGCAATGACTTCTTCGACCACCTGTTCGGCTTCGAATGGGAGCTGACCACCAGCCCCGCCGGCGCCCACCAATGGCGGCCCAAAGCCGGCGCCGGGGCCGACAGCGTGCCCGACCCCCACGACCCGAACAAACGCCGCACGCCGTCGATGCTCACCACCGACCTGTCGCTGCGCTTCGACCCGGCCTACGAGGCCATCTCCCGGCGCTTCCATGAGCACCCCGAGCAACTGGCCGAAGCCTTCTCTCGGGCCTGGTTCAAACTCACCCATCGTGACATGGGCCCGCGCGCCCGCTACCTGGGCCCGGAAGTGCCGGCCGAGGAACTGATCTGGCAAGACCCGATTCCCGCCGTGAACCACCCGCTGATCGACGCCCAGGACATCCAGCAGCTCAAGGGCCAGATCCTCAACTCGGGTCTGTCCGTGGCGCAACTGGTGTCCACCGCCTGGGCCTCGGCTTCCACCTTCCGCGGCTCGGACAAGCGCGGCGGCGCCAACGGCGCACGGATTCGCCTGGCCCCGCAGAAGGACTGGGAGGTCAACCAACCGCAGCAACTGGCCCAGGTGCTGCAAGGCCTGGAAGGGGTACAGAGCGCCTTCAACAGCGCGCAAAGCAATGGCAAGCGCGTGTCCCTGGCGGACCTGATCGTCCTCGGCGGTTGCGCGGCGGTGGAACTGGCGGCGAAAAATGCCGGCTACAGCATCAGCGTACCGTTCGCCCCGGGGCGCATGGACGCCAGCCAGGAACAGACCGACGTCGAATCCTTCGCCGTGCTGGAACCGGTGGCAGACGGCTTCCGTAACTACCTCAAGCCGGTCAGCGGCGTCACCGCCGAAGCCCTGCTGGTGGACAGAGCGCAACTGCTGACCCTGACCGCCCCGCAACTGACCGTGCTGCTGGGCGGCCTGCGAGTGCTGGGGGCCAACGTCGGGCAATCGCCCCACGGCGTCTTCACCTCGCGCCCGGGCACCCTGAGCAACGACTTCTTCGTCAACCTGCTGGACATGGGCACCCAATGGAAACCCCAGTCCGAGGCCCGCGACCTGTACGAAGGCAGCGACCGCGCCACGGGGCAATACAAATGGAGCGGTACTCGGGTCGACCTGCTGCTGGGCTCCAACTCGCAACTGCGGGCCCTGGCCGAGGTGTATGCAGCGGCGGATGCGGGCGAGCAGTTCGTGAAGGACTTTGTCGCGGCCTGGGACAAGGTGATGAACCTGGATCGGTTCGATTTGCGCTAAGGAGGTTTGAGGCCGGGTAAAACTACAACGCCTCCCTAGGGAGGCGTTGTTGCAGAGCGCTCGCGGCACGACCGCTGCAGATCAACGAGCGTCGCACCTGCAGCGCCCGCCCGACGCTTTACTGGGCCTTGAGGTACTCATTGAGAAACGCCTGGGCATCGCCATAGCTGGACAGGTTGCTGTCATAACCCACCTTCAGCGGCTTGGCCTCACCCGGCAGATGCAACTCGCCATAGCCTTCCTGAAGCAGCAGCACCACGAACTTCTGCCCGTCCACCTGAGTGAAGTAACGGGTGTCGCGATCGGTTTGCTCCACGTTCATTTTCTGAATGCGCATGTTCCAGTCGTGGTCGGCGTCTTCCACCTGCACCAGCGCCTGATTGGCGCTGCGCTCACCAATGCGCAAGGTCCAGACCTTCACCCCGTGCGGCCCGGTGTAGGCCAGGATCTTGTCCGCCACCTGTGGCCGTTCCTCGGCCTGGGCCAGCCCGATTCCCAGTACCCACGCCATGACCCATGCGGCCGCCCAACGGTAATAAAGCTGCATCCTTCTAGCTCCTGAACATGAAAAGGGGCGGTTATTGAAGCCGACCCGTGCGGCGCTGCCAAGCACCCAAGGCAACAGGCGGGATAAAAAAAGCGGCGCACACGCTGGACTCACCCGCCACTGACCTGTCGCGAACAGCACACTCTTTGCGCCCTCGGCTAAATACAGGTCGCAAGCGTGGCGAGGCAAAACGTCGCCACCGGTAGTCTAAGAGCACCACCCGGGAGACTTTCAATGATTCGACGCGCGTGCTTGGCCGCTCTATTGACCATGACTGCCGCAACCGCCTTTGGCGGCCCTGGCTACGATCATCTCTATGCGTTCGGTGACAGCTACTCTGACAATGGCGCGGGTGAAACCTTCACCCGAACCATGGCCGCGCAGAAGGTCAAAGATGCACAGGAGCTGCCCGGTTCGTTGTATTGGCAGGGACGCTGGAGCAATGGCCCCACCGCGGTCGAGCACTTGGCGCAGGCCTTGAAAATCCCCTTGACCGACTACGCCATTGGCGGCGCCAAAAGCGGCAACGGCAACTACTACGCCTGGATGCAGCCCTCTCGCGACACTGGGGTTTTCGGGCAAATCGCCGATCACCTGAAAGCCGCTAAAACACACAAGGCAGATCCGGATGCGCTGTATTTCATTTTCATCTCAGCCAACGACTTTTTTGAATGGGCCGACTTCGCGCACCCAGAAACGATCGACGTGCTTGGCCAGAACAGCGTGGCGAACATACAGAAGAGCACCGAGACGCTGATCGCCGCAGGGGCGAAGCACCTGATGGTGGTGGGAACCACGGATTTGAGCCATGTGCCGGCTGTGGTGCAGGGCAATCAAGTCAAGAACGCAACGCACTACCAGCAGATACTCGAACAAAAACTGCCCGCCGTGCTGACAACACTGGCTAACTCCCATCACGTGAATATTGGCTACTTCGACCACCTGGCCTTCAGCAACACGCTTCGCGCGGCACCCGAGGTGGCGGGCCTGAAGGATCTGGATACCCCGTGCCAAGCCACCTACCCGGACGTCAAACCCGTGTGTGCGGATCCGGATACCCATTACTACTGGGATGAATGGCACCCGACCCGCAAAGTCCACAGCCTGGCCGCCGAGGCGATGCTTGAAACGCTGAAAGCGAGCCGTTGAGGTTCTCTATCCGCCCATAGCCGTTCAGCACTGCCCGGCTATGAGCGCCAAGCATTGTCATGGTCGTTGCTCGGACATCCTTGCCCTTGTCGTTGAGAACAGCATGCTGTGTTCACGGGACGCTTAGCGACATGTGACCTTGTGGGCACCCTGGGGGGAGACGCCGGCAACGAGTTCTCCAGTGGTATGGCGGACATGGACTTGGCTCCATTCTTGAGGTCGTTGTTTGGGCTTAAACCCGATAAAGTGACCCGCCTCAAAGCGCCTAACGCACAAGCCGCGCCCCGATTCAAAGGCTGCATTTTCAGGATGAATACCCCCATGAGCCAACTCACCGCACTGATTGCCCAAGCCCAAGCCGGGCTGTCGGTCCAGCAAAACATTCCCCAGGAACGCTGGGAGGCCATCGCCACCCAGTGCGGCGCGGCGGAAATCGCCGAGATCAAAACCCGCATCGCCTCACTCAAGGCAGACAGGGAAGCCGTCGAAGACTGGGACGGCGACACCCGCGATGACCTGTATTTCGCCATCGCCGACTTCACCCGCCTGCTGGAACTGGCCAGCGCCCACGCACAAGGTGAATGAACATGCCGATTGAGCGCACAACGGATTATTTCGAGAGCAGCGAGGGCGCCGTGCGCCTATGGATAGAGCAGGGCAGTTCAATTCATCTCAAGGCCATCAGCCCGCACAACGACCCGGTGGAACTGACGGCGGAGCAGGCCCTGGAACTGGCCCAGGCACTGCAACGTCTGGCCAGCCGCCTGGCCGACTGAATGAGCGCCACGCTGCGGCTGACGCACCCCTGGCGCCCGAGCCCACTCAGGCAAAGTCCGCCGGCTCGAAGCGCTCGCTGGTGTCCATGCGGATAGCACGCAGGCCCAGCGTCTGCAGATGGGACTCATACAGCCCCAGGGCGCAATAGCTGACCAGCAAGCTGCGACGGCGCGCACCACTGGGGTTCAGGCTGGCCCCATGCACCAGATCGGCATCGAACAGCAGCACGTCCCCCGCATTGCCCGCCAACTGCACCACCCGGGATTCATCACTGAAATCAAAGGGCGCCAACCGCTCCCCGGGGCGATGACTGCCGGGCACGATGCGCGTCGCGCCATTGGCCGGCCCATAGTCATCGAGATAGACCAGCGCCGTGACCCGGTCACCGAGGCGCTGCTCCGACAGATCCCGGTGCAACACCTGATGACCGCCCCCCGCCAACGGCTCGCGGCCCTCCACCTGAGCCAGAAAAAAGCCTTCCCCGATCAACTCCCCGGCCACCGCCAACAGCGCCGGCAAGCGACACACCGCCTGCACCCGCGCATCCAGATCCACCAGCGCATGACGCCAATCGTGGCCCCGAGGCACCGGCCATTGCTCCGGCCCAATCACCCCCGCCTCGAACGTGGCCCGCAGCTCATCCAGCCAGCCGGCGGGCACCGCCTGACGCAGCAACTGGTAGCCGTTTAGATGGAGTTGTTCGCGGTCGATCATGAGGGGGCAGATGTCCTTATCCGGGGTGAGGGAGAGCATAACGGCTCGCTAATCCGAGCGACATAACCGGCTACGGTTTAGCGGTTGCCCCAGCGTGAGCAGACCGCCTAGTCTGCTGCGGTCGCTGCAAAATCAGCGACCGGGCCTGAGAACCCGATCAGATGCAGGCACATTTTTGATCAGGGAGTTTCAATCATGTCTGCCGGTAATCTGTGTGAAGTTTGCTGCTGTTCCTTTCGCCTTCCTCCGCTCAAAAACCTCTGCTGCCAGACCTTGGCGGGAGGTGCACGATGAGCCATTCAACCCCCATCAAAACCCAGGGTTTTGTCACCTTTGGCCAATGTGCCGATCTTGAACTAACGTTGTTTCGCGTCAATGCAGATGTGCCTTTGCAGCAGGCGCTGGAGCAGGCTTCGACGTTGCTGTACTACGCCAAGAAGTTAGCGCTGGATGCTGCTATGGAAGAGCAGGGGGAGCGGTATGCGTGGGCTGCGTACTTTTTGGCGGAGATGGGGAAGGCGGTGATTGATGATGTGTGTTTGGGGTTGGGTGGAAGAGGGGCTGAGGGAGGGGCTCTGAGTTAGGGCAACATCGTATGAGGTAGATAGAAACGCCGCTTATCGCTGCTTGATAAGCGGTGTCTCTACTACTTAAGAGGCTGCTTTCGGCCATTAACAGCCGTTCGGGACCGACAGCAATCAGCCAAAACTACCTTTTTGATCAGCTGCAACGGATAAATAGCGGCCGATCGGCGTGTCCACTATTGTAAGTGCGATTTTTATTTTGGCCGAAATAGTGTAAAACCTTCGAAGGCACGTTTAACTGAAAGAATCAAACCGTAAATTGCAATTACGCAATTGATCGACAATGAGACGCCAGTCAAGCGATCTAAAAACCAAGAGCAACCAATCATGCTATCAATAGAAGATCAGAATTTCATATCAAATGAAATGAGCATTTCGTTAGCATCAATTAGCTCTAAACTCAGCGAGCATGCTTTATTTCCATATAGAGATCATCTTGAGTCTGCGATTGCTTTTTTTATAAGCTCAATTCGAGCTCAAAATAAATCCGGATATTTATTTTGTGTAGGCTCATTCCAGCTCAGCCCAGCCCAAGTACAAATTAATAATTATAGCGCTGAACTATCTGAAAATCTTGCAGATACTGAAGCATTACCTATCCTTGATTCTTTGAGACATGCATTTTTCTCGTTCGCCCGCAACGGACTTCATGAGCTATTTACGTGCCAGGAAAATGAGGAGTGGTATCCCAAAGTAATCCTTAGCAAAGAACTGAGGCCGAACGATATTAGCGAGCTGCCAAGCCTAGTTACTCTATACAGAGGCACAGATATTGCCGAGCATAACTCATCGAGCTATGGGCAGTCATGGACTACGTGCAAAGAGATAGCCTATTTTTTTGCTTTTGAATATTACGTGGGCCAGCCTTCGTTTGACGTTGGGAAAAGAGTAATTTTGAAAACTAAAATCACAAAAGAGCATGTGTACTTTTCCAATCAAACAGGTGAGTTCGAGGTTGTTATTGATGTTGGAAAAATTTTACATGTCGAAGTAGTCTAGTTATTCATGCTCATCGAGTTGTCGTGACATTATCCCGTACTTAAAAGACATTTTTATCTCAAGGACGCCATTTATGAGTGGTATTGTTTCTCGAATCAACCAAGGAAGGTATGACTCTGAGCAGAGTCTTCTGAATCTACGTGATAACGCCATTAACAAGTGTAGAGTCGATGTTCTTGACTCGGTAAATCAACGCCTTAAGAAGTGCCATCCAAAAATCTACGAGCGGCTCGTGGGGCCGCTTCATGAGCGGAAGAGAGACAAAAAATTCAAATGCTATTGTAATAATCCGCAGAGCCTAAACGAAATTTTTCAGGATATCATAAATGACAACGTTCATTTTCATTCGCTAAGGTGTGATGAATGCTGGCAGAAAGACATTGCAAAAACTTGGGGTTACTATGGTTGGGCAAGCAAATTAATTCCACAGAAGACATGGGACGCTTTGTGTGAAAAGCGTGCATATGAAAAATTTGTTGAGTGAATTTACCTAAATTTAGGGGTGGCTAAGCGACTGCTTCTGGCCGATTTCTGTCCGTCACCAAGAGCTGCAACCGATAGTCGTTGGTCAAGACTGACCGCTTCTGGCTAGTTGAATCCGCAGCTCAAAGCGGGCGTTCCTTGCGTCAGGCTTGATCGCCTACTTGGTGCGCCCCTCTTCGCTCTCGAACTGCTCGAATGGCCTCTGCGAGAACCTCAACAGCTAAGTTATCTGAAGGGCGAACAATATTGAGGTTCTCACCAAGCGTGACCTGAAGTTTTGACTTGAGTTGCCCCAAGGTTTTCTTGCCATGGCGCCATCTTTCAGAGCAAGCAGCGAAATCAGCCCGAGCCTGATCTGTCAACGCAACAATGTCTGGGTCACCATTATCGCCATTTGCTTTTCTCCTCGCTTTTTCTTCTCTTAGGAGATTTTTAGCAAGCGTTTTGACAGAGTATTCTCTAACTGCTTCGGTGGCTTCTTCAATGGCTTGATTGATTTGGAGTTCCGATAGCTGAGGATAGAATGTTCGAATATGTTGGACGTTAATTAAGTGTGACTCAGCATCCGTTCCTTGGGTAAGGAATATCCGGATATTTTTTGCAGAAAAAATATCCTTCATCTGATTTGTTTCTTCGTCTGTCAGGTAGTCACTATCACGGTGAACAAGCACCTCTGTTCCAGGTGCGTGATCTTGAATAAAACGGCACAAGGTTACTGCTGCGTCTATTTTTGTGCAGCCAGAGTAAGACCAAATTTGAACTCTCTCTTCCTCTGCGCCTGAAGAGACCATGAGGGTCTTAAGAAATTTTTGATCGCTATCTTCAGTTAGCACGACGACATCTATATTTCCATTCTTGAGCCTGTCGCCGCTATCTAGGGCGCCTAGGTCCGTTAATATGCGTAGTCGACTGCTTTCGTCTGGTTCAATATTCACTCGACTACCTTGCGCCATCCAATGAAAATAGGCGCCTGGGACATCCAATAAGTGCCTAGAGTGCGTAGCCACAATTACTTGAAAGTCATCTTTCTCCGCCAGGTCAGATAGAAGATTTATTAATTGACGCTGTCTGTCAGGGTGTATATGAGAGTCTGGTTCATCTAAGAGAAGCAATTTGGGTTTGTACTTGGCAGCGTAGGCGAGAATTTGTACTGTTTGCAAAAAACCGGTACCTGCTGCGTCAATAGGTAGCTTGACCCCCTGTCTTTCTATTGTTACGTCAACAAATTCGTCCACGTTAGGGTCGAATTTTGGGTTGACAACAATTTCCGGAAAAACGCGTGAAAGGTGTTCGCTGAATACTTCCCAGGCGTCATTGTCAGACTTTAGACTCCAAAGAATATTTCTTAATACGGCGTTAGCATCACCGCGGGCAGCTGCTTTCCGTAGTGCGGCAGGCGTTCTGTAAGGCTCTGAGGAAGGAATTCCGGCCAAGCCGGGCACATACATTGCAAACTGATTATCAAGGGATGAAATATCTTCTTTTAGGCCGCCATCATTTACGCTCAAGGCAATGTTTTTGTTCTTTCCACGTCTAATTTCAACTGACGTATTGGACTCGATGCTCTGGCCTTGCGGGTCTACTGTTTCTTGATTGAATAAAATTTCAATCGCATGTTGTCTGCTCTGTTTCAAATCTCCGCCAAAGGCAAGGGCTGAAACATCTCGGAGAGGAGTGTAAATTAATTGTTCAGGAGAAAGAGTGGTGACCTCACCCTGAAGCTTAGATGTCTGAGCAATACTTACAGCAAAAGCTATCCCTTGAAGGATGCTGCTTTTCCCCGAGTTGTTTGTACCTACAAGGATATTTATGCGCTCCAGTGGGATTTCGACATCTGTGAGGTTTTTAAATCGGCGGATAGTGATTGACTTGAGCATGTTTGACTCTGAGAAAAATATATCGAGCGGCCAAAATCTACCATTTGTAAATGGCACAAAGCTACTATGTATGACTAGCAGTGCGCAACAGTCCGTCTATGGCCGACAGCCGTCTATTGCAAAAGTCCGCTTTTCGCCGGAAGCAGACGCTGGTACTGCATACGACTATGTTAGCCCCGGGTAAAGTCATAACAGAAGATCAGACATCCTCCGCATTAACCTTAAGGCGGTTTATCTAAGGGACTAGGCATGACCGTCGAAATTATCGAATTCAGAAAATTGCTAGAAGCCGCGCGACGTTATCTGGAAGGCACCGCCACCCTCGCTGAACTAAACGGTCGAGTCAGGGCAACACTTGAGGCCGGGCATTTTTGGGGAGCAGTAGCGCCACTCATGGAAGTCGCCCGAAACTGGGAACACATGATTAATCGAGCCTGGAATGAGATGGGCGAGCAACGCGCTCTGCTGATCGAGGCCCAGTTCAGCGAGTGGTTGCGGCGGCAGTTCTACTTCCCAGCCCGTGACAGCTAGTTTTCAGCAAACGAAAGAGCGGTGCATTGCGCTTCCGCTCAGTAGCTCGCTCAAAACGTCGGCGGCGTTATCACCCACAACACCACCGCATCCTCCTCCCCAGGGTTCCCATACTTATGCGGCTCCTGACTGGAGAAACTAAAGCTATCCCCCTCACTCAGCTGAAAATACCGTTCCCCCACCCACAGCTCAAAACTCCCCGACAGCACATACCCGGCTTCTTCCCCCTCATGGCTGTAACTCTCCTTGCTGTACGTCCCCGGCGGAAACCGTGAGTGCAGAAACTCCAACTGCCGGGTCGGTTGCGGGGTCAGCAGTTGATCGATAATCCCGTTCTCATAATTCACCTGCAGCCGCTGTTTCTTGCGCACCACGTACCCCTGATCCTCGGGCGCGGTCTGGGTTTCGCTGGCGAAGAACCATTGGATGGTCACGCCCAGGCTGCGGGCGATGTTGAACAGGGCGGGGATGGAGGGGTAGGCGAGGTTGCGTTCCAGTTGGCTGATGTAGCCGGCGGTGAGTTCGCTCTGCTGGGCCAGTTCGCTCAGGGTCAGGCCGCGGCGTTTGCGCAGGCCGCGGATGCGGGTGCCAAGAAACTGCGGGCCGCCGGGGGCTTGGTTGTCGCTGCCGGGCTCGGGCGGGGTGCTCACGGGCGGCGTCTTGCTGCTGGGGTTCATGGCGGGCTCCGGACCAGGGGAACGGGCGCGTCCGGGCACCCGTCCTGCAAAAGCCCTGGAGTATAAAGCAGCCTCAAAGCGCCCAGGCGACTTTCAAGCCTTCATGGATGGCTTCTTCGACGGTGCGCGGTGCCAGGCAGTCGCCGATGCGCTGGAAGGGCACCAGGCCTTTGAGTTGCTGGCCGAGGTCGTCCACCGATTGGTGGCCTTGGCACAGCACCAGGCTGTCGACGTTCTCCAGGAGCATGGGTTCGCCGCTGGCGGTGTGTTGCAAGTAGACGGTGCTGTCGTCGCAGCCGTAGAGGCGGGCGTAGGGGATGATCGGGATCGCCAGTTTGTGCAGTTCGCCGGCCATCTGGTCGCGCACGTACAGCGGCAGGTTTTCGCCGCAGTGGG
The DNA here is from genome assembly GCF_032424515.1 of Pseudomonas sp. JV245A. Lineage (NCBI taxonomy): Bacteria > Pseudomonadati > Pseudomonadota > Gammaproteobacteria > Pseudomonadales > Pseudomonadaceae > Pseudomonas > Pseudomonas sp. JV245A. The sequence goes on along the minus strand of NZ_VYKE01000090.1, from coordinate 10,274 downwards.
TGCCGTTGACAGCCAGTTGCACCTGGTGCCCGGCGCGTACCAGGCGTTCGGCGATGCCGGGGCCAATCCAGTCGCAGCGCCAGTCGGCCACCACCACGCTGCGGCCCAGTTGCACTTCGTCCCGCAGCACTTGCCAGGCGTCCACCACTTGCAGGTCGCCGCCGCGTTCGAAGTTCGGCCAGTAGGGTTCGGCGCCGGTGGCGATGATCACGTGGTCGGGCTTTTCCCGCTCGATCAGGGCGCGGTCGACTCGGGTGTTGCGCACCACTTCCACACCGGCCAGTTGCATTTCCCGTTGCAGGTTGGTGCTGGCGCCGCCGAATTCGCTGCGCCGGGGCAGCAGTTGCGCCAGTTGGATCTGGCCGCCCAGTTGCGCGCTGGCTTCGTAGAGGGTGACGCGGTGGCCGCGTTGGGCGGCCACCGCAGCGGCTTTCATCCCGGCCGGGCCGCCGCCCACCACCATAATGCGTTTGCCGCGGGCGCTGGGCTTGGGCTGGCCGTAGAGCAGTTCGCGGCCGGTTTCCGGGTGCTGGATGCAGGAGATCGGCAGGCCCTTGTGGAAGTGGCCAATGCACGCCTGGTTGCAGGCGATGCAGGCGCGCACGTCTTCGGCTCGGCCGCTGTCGCTCTTGTTGGGCATCTGCGGGTCGCAGATCAGCGCGCGGGTCATGCCGCACACATCGGCCTGGCCCTTGGCGATGATGGCCTCGGCTTCCTGGGGCTGGTTGATGCGTCCGGTGACGAACAGCGGGATCGACAGCCCGGCCTTGAAGGTGCCGGCTTCCCGGGCCAGATAAGCCGCTTCCACCGCCATGGGGGGGACGATGTGCACCGCGCCGCCGAGGGAGGCGGAGGTGCCGGCGACGATGTGCACGTAGTCCAGTTGCCCTTGCAGCAATTGCACGGCGGCCAGGGATTCGTCTTCGGTGAGGCCTTCGGGGTCGCGTTCATCGGCGGAAATGCGCAGGCCGATGATGAACTCGGCATCGGTGCTGGCGCGCATGGCACCGAGGATTTCCCGAATAAAGCGCAGGCGCTGTTCCAGTTCGCCGTTGTAGCCGTCGGTGCGGCGGTTGACCCTCGGGTTGATGAACTGCGCCGGCAGGTAGCCGTGGCTGGCCACCAGTTCCACGCCGTCCAGCCCGGCCTGATGCAGGCGCCGGGCGGCGTCGGCGTAGCCCTGGATGATCTCGTCGATCATGTCCTGGTCCAGGGCCCGGGGCATGACCCGAAAGCGCTCGTTGGGCACCGCCGAAGGCGCATAGGCCACCGCCAGCAGGCCGTCGGCGGACTCCATGATTTCCCGCCCCGGGTGGAAGATCTGCGACAGCACCACCGTGCCGTGGGCGTGGCAGGTCTCGGCCAGGCGCCGGTAGCCGTCGATGCAGGCGTCGTCGGTGGCCATCAGCACGTGGCTGGTGTAGCGCGCACTGTCGTGGACCCCGGCCACCTGCAGCACGATCAGGCCCACGCCGCCTTCGGCCCGGGCGCGGTGGTAGGCGATCAGCTGTTCGTTGACCAGGTTGTCGGTGGGCATCGAGGTGTCGTGGCCGCTGGACATGATGCGGTTCTTCAGGCGTTTGCCACGGATCTGCAAGGGTTCGAACAGGTGCGGGAAGGCGCTGGTCATTGCGGTGACTCCAGGCGGGCCAAGGGCAGGGGGCGGGGCCTTGGCGTTGTTATTGTTGGCCTATCAAAATTTACCGCCAGTAAAAAATCAACTTGTTTTTTTACTAAGGCTTGCAGTAGCTTCGATCTGCGCCCGCTCCCGGGGCCAACCTCACAACAATAAAAAAGGGCTGTGCCGGCGCCTGCCGGTGTGGCACCGCGAAGAGGATTCACAGATGAAAGCGCTCACCCGCAAGCACGGTTGTTCTTTCCTGGCCCTGAGCCTCGCCCTGGGTCTGACCCTGGGCCAGCCGCTGATTCAGAACAAGGCCCAGGCAGCCCCCGACATGGTGGTCGTGGCGTACGGCGGAGCCGGACAAAAAGCCCAGGATGTGGCGTTGTTCCAACCCTTCAGCAAGGCCGATGGCAGCAAGCTGATCCAGAGCGAATACAACGGCGAAATGGCCCGGATCAAGGTCATGGTCGACACCGGCAACGTCGACTGGGACGTGGTGCAGATCGAAGGCCCGGACCTGATGCGCGGCTGCGACGAAGGCATGTACGAGCCCCTGGACTGGAAGGCCCTGGGCCGTGCCGAGCAGCTGATTCCCGATGCCGCCCAGCCCTGCGGTTCGGCGGTGCTGGTGTGGAGCGTGGCCATTGCCTACGACCGCAACAAGCTGGCCAAGGCCCCGACATCCTGGGCGGATTTCTGGGACGTCAAACAGTTCCCCGGCAAGCGCGGCCTGCGCAAGCGCGCGGTGTACAACCTGGAATTCGCCCTGATGGCCGACGGGGTCAAGGTCGAGGACGTGTACAAGGTCCTGGCCACGCCCGAGGGAGTGGACCGGGCCTTTGCCAAGCTCAGCGAACTCAAGCCCTACATCCAGTGGTGGGAGGCCGGGGCCCAGCCGGGGCAGTGGCTGGCCTCCGGTGATGTGGTAATGACTTCCACCTACAGCGGCCGCATCGCCGTGGCCGCCCAGGCCGGCGCGCCGCTGGCGGTGGTGTGGCCCGGCAGCCTGTACGGCATGGACTACTGGGCGATCATCAAGGGCTCGAAACACGTAGATCAGGCCAAGCGTTTCATCGCTTTTGCCAACACCCCTGAAGCCCAGGTCAACTACGTCAAGCAGATCCCCTATGGCCCCACCAACACCCTGGCCGCAGCCAAGCTCGACCCGGCGCTGGCGCAGTGGGTGCCGACCTCGGAACAGAACCTCAAGGGTGCACTGGCGATGGACGTCGGGTTCTGGGTTGATCATGGCGAAGAGCTGGAAGAGCGCTTCAACGCCTGGGCCAGCAAGTAAGCGCAACGGGCTGGACGCCTGCGGGCGTCCGGTCCTATTGTTTGCGGGCTCTTTTTACCGGCCCCGTTTGCCCGCCCACCTGCCTGGAGGACTCCAACAATGAACAATATCGCTCCCAGCCCCCACTCCCTGACCGAGCGCAGCGCCACCGAACAGCGCCTGCGCGAAGAGCTGGCGGCCTGCTACCGCCTGATCGCGCACTTTCGCATGACCGACCTGATCTTCACCCATATCTCGGTGCGCCTGCCCGGGCCCGAGCATCATTTTCTGATCAACCCCTACGGCCTGATGTTCGATGAAATCACCGCCTCCAACCTGGTAAAGATCGACCTCAATGGCGAAGCCGTGGAGCCGTCGCCGTACCCGGTGAACCCGGCGGGGTTCGTGATCCACAGCGCCATTCACGGCGCCCGGGAAGACGCCCAGTGCGTGCTGCACACCCACACCAAGGCCGGTTGCGCGGTGGCGGCGCTCAAATGCGGCTTGCTGCCGGTGAACCAGATTTCCATGGAGTTCTATGGCCGCGTGGCCTACCACGACTACGAAGGCGTGGCCCTGGACCTGGGCGAGCAGCAACGGCTGGTGGCCGACCTGGGCGACAAAAGTGTGCTGATGCTGCGCAACCATGGCCTGCTCACCGTGGGCGAAACCGTGAGCCAGGCGTTTCTGCGCATGTACTACCTGGAGAAGGCCTGCGAGATCCAGCTGGCGGCCCAGGCAGCAGGGGAGATCGTGCTACCGCCGGACGCGGTCTGCGCCCACACCGAACGCCAGTTCAACGACCCGGGGCGGCCGCTGCAGGAAGGTGAACTCAACGACCCGGACGCCATGCAGCTGGCTTGGGCGGCGCTGTTGCGCTTGCTGGAGCGCATCGCCCCCGACTACCGCGCCTGACCACATGTAGCCGCTGCCGAGCCATGGCGAGGCTGCGAAAAGGCCCGCAGGGCCTTGCCTGGCGATCTGCAGCCGAACCTGTGTCGCCTTGAAGATCGTTGCGTCCCTACGTCGGAGTGCCGCCCAGACCGTTCGCAGCCTTCGGCAGCGGCTACAGGACTCGGTGCGGCTTGGGCGGCCACACAAACGCTGGATAGCCACGGAAGGCCTGTTGTACAGTCGTTCAGTTTCAACTTCCCGCCACTGTCCAAGGAACCCGCCCCATGAGCCAGGAAGCGCGCTTTTCCCGCCTGGAACCCGACCTGCGCAAGGCCGAGCTGATCGAGGCGACGCTGACCTGCCTCAAGCTCCACGGTTTCCAGGGCGCTTCGATCCGCAAGATCTCCGCCGAGGCCGGGGTCTCGGTGGGGCTGATCAGCCATCACTACTCCGGCAAGGACGAGCTGGTGGCCGAGGCCTATCGCGCCATCACCGGGCGGGTCATGACCCTGCTGCGCGAGGCCATGGAGCAGGCCGCGCCCGACCCCCGGCAGCGGCTGTCGGCGTTCTTTCGCGCCTCGTTCTGCGCCGAACTGCTGGACCCGCGGCTGCTGGATGCCTGGCTGGCCTTCTGGGGCGCGGTGAAGACCGCCGACGCGATCAACCTGGCCCACGAACATTCCTATGGTGAATACCGTAACGAGCTGGCCGGCCTGCTGGGCCAGTTGGCCGGCATTCAGGGCTGGAAAGGCTTCGACGCCGATCTGGCGGCCATCAGTCTCAGCGCCTTGCTCGACGGCCTGTGGCTGGAATCCGGGCTCAACCCGGGGACCTTCAGCCCGCAGCAGGGCGTGCAGATCTGCGAGGCCTGGGTCGAGGGGCTGCTGGCCAGCGGCGGGCGAGGTTTCGCTGTGCCGACATAGGGCTGTTGATCGGTTGTTCAGTAATGGCTAGGCTGCTGCGCTGTAGGTGGTTTCTCTAATAAAAATAATCAGGAACACAGGCGATGACTCCTCGGGTATTGATCGTCGACGACGATCCGCTGATTCGCGAGCTGCTTCAGGCTTATCTCTCTCAGGAAGGCTACGACGTGCATTGCGCCGCCACCGCGGAGCAGGCGGAGAGCTTTCTCGGCCAGCACACGGTGGATCTGCTGATGCTGGATATCCGCCTGCCGGGCAAGGACGGCCTGACCCTGACCCGGGAGCTGCGGGTGCGTTCGGAGGTGGGGATCATCCTGATCACCGGGCGCAACGACGACATCGACCGCATCGTCGGCCTGGAATGCGGCGCCGACGACTACGTGATCAAACCCCTCAACCCCCGCGAGCTGGTGTCCCGGGCCAAGAACCTGATCCGTCGGGTGCGCCAGGCCTGCCCGCCCCAGGCCCCGGCCAACAGCCCGAGCCCGGTCAAGCAGTTCGCCGACTGGGCCCTGGACACCGACCGCCGCCGGCTGATCGACCCGCGGGGCGCTGAAACCCTGCTGACCCACGGCGAATACCAATTGCTCAGCGTGTTCCTGCGCAACAGCGGCCATACCCTGAGCCGCGACCAGTTGATGGACCAGATCCGCAACCGCGAATGGGTGCCCAGCGACCGTTCCATCGACGTGCTGGTGGGCCGCCTGCGGCGCAAGCTGCACGACGACCCGGCCGAGCCGGAGCTGATCATCACCATCCACGGTGCCGGTTACCTGTTCACCGCCAGCGTGGCCGCCTGAATTGCTGCGCCGCGCACTGGGCCTGTGCCTGAGCCTGTGCTTGATCCTGCTAGCCGGTCCGACGTTCGCTGAACCCCGGCCCGTGCTGCGTTATTGCGACTACCCGGTGTACCCGCCGATTTCCTGGAGCGACGGCCAGCAGGTGCGCGGGCTGGCGCCGACCCTGGTGCGTCAGGTGCTGGGGGACCTGGGTTATCAGGTGCAGGTGGTGGTGCTGGGCAACTGGAAGCGCTGCCTGCTGGACGCCGCCGCGGGCCGGGTGGATGTGGTGCTGGCCTACAGCACCAGCCAGCGCCAGCAGGACCTGCTGTTTTCCCAGGTGCCGGTGCTGCGCGAAGAAGTCGCGCTGTTCGTCAACCGCCGCAGCCTGCCGCGCTTTGCGCACCTGCAGGACTTGCGGGCCTATCGCGGCGGCCTGCTGTTCGGCGAGAGCTACGGCCAGGATTTCGACCGCGAAGTGGTGCAGCACGGCAATATCGAATGGGTCTCCAGCAGCCAGCAGAACTTCGGCAAGCTGATCCGCCAGCGCATCGATTTCATTCCCCATGAACGCCGCACCGGGCAGCTGTTTATCGAGCAGCTACCGGGGGCCGAGGACATAGTTGCCTTGCCCCAGGCGGTGAGCGTCGACTACCTGCGCCTGGCGGTGTCGCGCCACTCGCCCCTGGCGCCGCGCATGGCCGAGATTGACGCGCAGTTGCAGCGCCAGGTGGACAGCGGCGCGGTGCAGCGCTGGCTGGCGCAAAGCCAGGACGACTACCGCGCCATGCTCAAGGCGCAACGGGAGACGGCGCCATGATCCAGCTGCGTTCCGCCGGCCTGTTGCGCCGCCTGCTGCTGTTTATCCTGCTGTTCAGCCTGTGCTTTACCGTGCTCGCCAGCAGCGTGCAGCTGTACTTCGAATACCGCCGGGAAATGCGCGACATCGACAGCCGCATGGAGCTGATTCGCGCCGGTTACCTGGGCAGCCTGGAACGCAACCTGTGGGACCTCAACCAGGAACAGCTGACCGTGCAGTTGCAGGGGCTGGTGGACTTTTCCGATGTGGCCCGGGTGCACTTGATCAGCAACGATTTCGACTTGCAGCAGGGCAGCGCCGAGCTGATCGGGCCGTTGCGGGTGGAGCGTTTTCCCTTGAGCTATCAACCGCCGTCCGGGCCCTTGCGCCAGTTGGGCGAGTTGCAGGTCAGCACCGATCTGGGGGCGGTGTATCGGCGCCTGTACGCCACCGGGCTGGCCAGCCTGTTGTGGATGAGCGTGTTTCTCTGCGGGTTGGCGGTGGCCTTGTCCGGGCTGTTCTACCGTCTGGTGACCCGGCACCTGCAAGTGATGGCCGATTTCGCCCGGCGCGTGGCGGCCGGCGAGCTGCACGAGCCCCTGCATCTGGATAAGCGCCAGCGCCCGGACGGCGACGAGATCGACACCGTGGCCCGGGCCCTGGACGACATGCGTCGGGCTGTGCTCGATGATGTGCAGCGCCGCGAAGCCGACCGATTGGCCTTGCAGGACAAGCGCGACGAATTGCAGAAAATGGTCCAGCGCCGCACCGCCAGCCTGATGCACGCCAAGGACGAGGCCGAAGCCGCGAACCTCGCCAAGTCGCGCTTTCTGGCGACCATGAGCCATGAACTGCGCACCCCGTTGAACGGCATCCTCGGCATGGCCGAACTGCTGCGTCAGGCGCCCCTGGACCAGCAGGATCGTCAGCGTTTGCAGGCCTTGCATCAAGCCGGGGAGGGCTTGCTGAGCATCCTCAACGAAGTGCTGTCCTTTGCCCGGTTGGAGGAGGGCGAAAGCCGCCCGGAAGTGCGGGACTTCTCCCTGCGTCAGTTGCTGGAAGAAGTCACCACCCTGTTGCAGCCCCGGGCCGAGGCCAACCACACCCGCCTGGAATTGCACATCGACGAACAACTGGCGCCGCGTCAGCAGGGCGCCGAGCAGTACCTGCGCCAGGTGCTGAGCAACCTGCTGGCCAATGCCATTCGTTTTACCGAAGACGGCTGGGTGCGGGTCGAAGTGCAAGTGCTGCACAGCACCGCCGGTGGCCAGCGCCTGCGCTGCTGCGTGCGCGACAACGGCATCGGCATTGCTGCGTCGATGCGCGAGAAGATCTTCGAGCGTTTCGTCCAGGCCAGTGACGAGGTGACCCGGCGCTATGGCGGCACCGGCCTGGGATTGGCCATCTGCAAGCACCTGCTGCAGCAACTGGACGGACACATTGGCGTCGACAGCGAGCTGGGGCAGGGCAGTTGTTTCTGGTTCGAACTGCTGCTGGGAATGGCTCAAGAATCGTTGCCGTCGCCACAGCTGCAGGTGCCGGCGCAGGGTTTGAAGATCCTGGTGGTGGAAGACGTGGCCCTGAACCGCGAAGTGGCCAGCGGCCTGCTGCAGCGTGACGGCCATCAAGTTTGGCTGGCTGAAGACGGCGAGTCGGCTCTGGCCTTGTGTCAGCAGCAAGCCTTCGACCTGTTGCTGCTGGATGTGCACTTGCCGGGCATCAGCGGGGTCGAGCTGTGCCGCGAGATCCGCCAGCGTCCCGGGCCCAACCGGCAGGTGCGCATTGTCGCTCTCACCGCCAGCGTCCAGCCGTCCGTGGTGCGTGGTTATCTGCAGGCCGGGATGCAGGGCATTCTTGGCAAGCCGTTGCAGCTGGAGAGCCTGCGTCAGGTGCTGGCCGGGCAGGTGCAGATGCCGCAGGCCGACACTGAGGAGGGTTTGCTCGACCAGGGTTTGCTGGACACCCATCGCAGCCTGCTGGGCGAACAGAAGTTGCAGGGCTTGCTCCAGGTGCTGGCCGACGCCCTGGATCAGCAACGGCCCCTGTTGACCGATGCCCTGGCCGCCGAGGACTGCACCGAAGTCCTGCACCTGGCCCATCGCCTGGCGGGCAGCGCCGACTCCCTGGGCTTCTGTGCCCTGGCCCGAGTGCTGCGGGAGTTGGAAGGTGCGGCAGAGCAGGCCGATCGCCCGGCGCTGGCGGCCCTGGGGGCGAATTTGCAAGCGTCCTGGCAGCAGTCCCGGGCTTTGCTGCAACAGCTGTTGGCGGCCTGACGTACAAAATCCTTACGACTTTTTACATCTTCGATCTTTTGCTTCAACCCGAACTTACATGGCTTTCCAATAATCGCTTGAGCCGCGCCCGCCGCGGCCTTCGAAGCTTATTGGAGATAATAATAATGAACTGCCTGCAAGCTGCTTGTGCCCCACGTCCCGTCCCATCGCCCCGCGCCCTGCGCCTCACCGACTGCTGAGGTGCACCATGACGACCAGTACTGAACGCAAAGGCATCCAACTGACGCGCTCGCTGAAGAGCCGGCACATTTTCATGCTGTCCCTGGGCGGCGTGATCGGCACCGGGCTGTTCATGGGCTCCGGGGTCACCATCAACCAGGGCGGGCCCTGGGGGGCGATTCTCTCCTACCTGGTGGCCGGCTTCCTGATGTACCTGGTAATGGTCTGCCTGGGCGAGCTGTCGGTGCAGATGCCGGTGTCCGGCTCGTTCCAGGCCCACGCCACCAAGTACATCGGCCCGGCCACCGGCTTCATGATCGGCTGGGTCTACTGGATGAGCTGGGCCACCACCGTGGGCCTGGAGTTCACCGCCGCCGGCATGCTGATGCAGCGCTGGTTTCCCGGGGTGCCGATCTGGTACTGGTCGGCGCTGTTCGTGGCCTTGCTGTTCGGCATCAACGCCCTGGCCACCCGGGCCTTTGGCGAGGCCGAATACTGGTTCGCCGGGGTCAAGGTGCTGGCGATCCTGAGCTTTATCGTGGTGGGCGCGCTGGTGATCTTCGGCGTCATCGACCTGCCCAGCGGCGCCCCGGCGCCGATGTTCGACAACCTCAAGGGCGACTCCCTGTTCCCCAACGGCCTGCCGGCGGTGTTCGCGGTGATGATGACCGTGGTCTACGCCTTCCAGGGCTGCGAGATCATGGGCGTGGCTGCCGGTGAAACCGACCAGCCGGAAAAAAGCATCCCCCGCGCCGTGCGCAACGTGGTGTTTCGCGTGCTGATCTTCTACGTGCTGGCAGTGATGGTGCTGGCGGCGATCATTCCCTGGCAGCAGGCCGGGCTGGTGGAAAGCCCCTTCGTCCAGGTGTTCGATATGGTGGGCATTCCCTACGCCGCCGACCTGATGAACTTCGTGATCCTCACGGCGATTCTTTCGGTGGGCAACTCCGGTTTGTATGCCTCCACGCGCATCCTCTGGGCCATGTCCAAATCCGGCATGGCGCCCAAGGCTCTGTCTCCCCTGAGCAAACAAGGCGTACCCCTGCGCGCCCTGTTCATCACTCTGTGTTTTGCCCTGATCTCGCTGATGACCAGCTTCATCGCCGCCGACACCCTGTTCATGGTGCTGATGGCGGTGAGCGGCATGGCCGGCACCGTGACCTGGATCGTCATCGCCCTGGCCCAGTACCGCTTCCGTCGCCAGTTCCTGCGCGAAGGCGGGCAACTGGAGCAGCTCAAGTACCGCGCGCCCTGGTTCCCTCTGGTGCCGCTGCTGTGCATCGTCCTGTGCAGTTCGCTGTTCGTGTTCCTGGCCCTGGATGAAACCCAGCGTCCGTCGCTGTACTGGGGCTCGGGCTTTATCGCCCTGTGCTACGGCGCCTACTACCTGATGCAGCGCAAACGCCAACTGCAACCCGCAGCCGCCGTGTAGGAGCCGGCTTGCCGGCGAAGGGGCCCGGGAGACATGCAGCGCCTGGGCGGATGCCTTCGCTGGCGTTTGCGGCTAGAGGGACGGGGTAGATATTCAC
>NZ_VYKE01000009.1:0-84509 GCF_032424515.1 Pseudomonas sp. JV245A | reverse complement strand
CGTTTACCCGCTCTGCGGGATTTTTAAGGGTCATTCAATCATTGAATGACCCTTTTGTTTTTCTGGCCTTCAGCCAATCTCTCTTTCTTCCTCAGCCTGCGCTTCTGACCGACGGTCACACTGGCGACTTGCGGAAAATTATTATGAGAATAATATTTTTTCCGTAATATTCGGAGGTAACGATGAACGACAAAAAAGCTCAAACCCGCGAACGTATTCTCCAGGCCGCCAGTTCTGCACTGATCCAGCGCGGCCCGGCCGAACCGAGTGTGGGTGAGGTGATGGGGGCTGCCGGCCTGACTGTAGGCGGCTTCTATGCGCACTTTGAGAGCAAGGATGCGCTGATGCTGGAAGCTTTCACTCAGTTGCTTTCCCATCGACGCGGCCTGCTCGATGAAATGGATGCAAGCCTCAGCGGCGAAGAGCGCCGGGCGTTGGCAGCGGCGTTCTATCTGTCGCGCAAACACCGCGACTCCACCGAGCAGGCGTGCCCGATTCCAGCCTCGGTCGGCGAACTGGGGCGCTTGCCCGAGAGCTTTCGCAAGGCTTTGAACGAACACATGGAGCTGATGGTCGCGCAACTGGCTGCCAGCCCCGAAGATACCGACAAGGCCTTGGCCGACATGGCGCTGATGGTGGGCGGCCTGTCCCTGGCGCGGGCCTTGGGGCCCGGCGAGTTGTCCGATCGTTTGCTGCGTGCCGCCAAGTCGGCGGTGCTATGACCTGAAGTGCAACGGCGAGGTAGGTGATGAGCAGATTGAGCTGGATTCGTGGCGTCAATGGCACTCTGGGGTGGGTGGCGCCGCAATGGGCGGCGAATCGGATGCGTCATTTGTTCATGACCCCTCGCGAGCTGCCGCCACGAAAGTGGGAGTTGCCCCTGCTGGCGCGTGCCGAGCGCCTGACCTTGCGTTTCGGGCTTTCAGCCTTGCGTTGGGGCCAGGGGCCGACGGTATTGCTGATGCACGGCTGGGAAGGGCGGCCCACGCAGTTTGCCAGCCTGATCGAGGCCCTGGTGGCCGCCGGTTATACCGCCGTGGCGCTGGATGGCCCGGCCCATGGTCGTTCCCCGGGCGATGAGGCAAATGTGGCACTGTTTGCCCGGGCGATGCTGGAGGCAGCAGCCGAATTGCCGCCCCTGCGCGCGGTGATCGGCCACTCCATGGGCGGTGCCAGCGCCATGCTCGCGGTGCAATTGGGTCTGCGCACCGAAACCCTGGTCAGTATTGCCGCGCCGGCACGTATCCTGGCCGTGTTGCGCGGTTTTGCCAGCTACATGCGGTTGCCGCCCAGGGCGCGTTCCGCCTTTATCCGCCAGGTGGAGAAGAAGGTCGGAATGCGCGCCGCCTCCATGGACGTGGCCCAGTATCAGTTGGATATGCCCGGCCTGATCATTCACGCCGAAGATGACCTCTTCGTTCCGGTCAAGGAATCGGAGCTCATCCACCAGGCCTGGTTCGACAGCCGTCTCCTGCGCTTGAGTGAAGGTGGCCACCAGCGGATATTGGCCGACTCCCGAGTGGTGGATGCGGTGGTGGCGCTGGTCAGTGGACGGCATCTTCAAGCGCGCCAATCGGCCTGAGCATCCGTTACACTGCCCCGGTCAAAAAAACTGACCGGGAGTCGGGCATGAGTTGGGATCTGGCAACGCCATTCGTCATCGATCTGCAGGTGGCCGCCGAGGATATCGATGGCCTCGGGCACGCCAACAATGCGGTCTACGTGACCTGGCTGGAGCGTTGCGCCTGGCGACATTCGCAACGCCTGGGGCTGGACCTGGCCGAATACCGGCGCCTGGACCGGGCGATGGCCGTGGTGCGGCACGAGATCGATTACCTGGCGGCGGCCTATGAAGGCGATGAGCTGCAACTGGCCACCTGGATCGTCGATTGGGACCAGCGCCTGAAGATGACCCGGCGTTTCCAGCTGATGCGCCCGAGCGACGGTACGACCCTGTTGCGGGCCCAGACCACCTTTGTCTGCATCGAGCTGTCCACCGGCAAGCCCAAGCGCATGCCCGCCGAGTTCCTGGACGGTTACGGCCCGGCCCTGCAGGGCGCCTGACACCTCCCTGTGCCCGTGCAGGCGCCGGCTTGCCAGCGAAGGCGCCTGCAACGGCTGGCTCGCCCCTGTAAAACTCCTGCTGAAGGTCGAAACCCAGTAAACTGGCGGACGTTTTTTTGCCCGTTTTCTTGTCGAGTGTGTTTCATGCAAATTGCCCTGGCGCCCATGGAGGGGTTGGTCGACAACATCCTGCGGGATGTACTGACTCGTGTTGGCGGGATCGACTGGTGTGTCACCGAGTTCATCCGCGTCAATGACCGCCTGTTGACGCCTGCCTACTTCCACAAGCTCGCCCCCGAACTGCTGCACGGTGCACACACCGCGGCCGGCGTGCCGCTGCGAGTGCAGTTGCTGGGTTCGGACCCGGTGTGCCTGGCAGAGAACGCGGCCCTGGCCTGTGAGCTGGGCAGTGAGGTCATCGACCTGAACTTCGGTTGCCCGGCCAAGACCGTCAACAAGTCCCGGGGCGGGGCGGTGCTGCTCAAGGAGCCCGAGCTGCTGAACCAGATCGTCGAGCATGTGCGGCGTGCGGTGCCGGCGCACATTCCGGTCACGGCGAAAATGCGCCTGGGCTTCGACAGCCCGGATGGCTCGCTGGTCTGTGCCACAGCGCTGGCCGAGGGTGGCGCCGAACATATCGTGGTGCACGCGCGGACCAAGGTCGACGGCTACAAGCCGCCGGCCCATTGGGAGTGGATCCCGCGGGTGCAGGAAGTGGTCAAGGTGCCGGTGTTCGCCAACGGGGATATCTGGAGCGTCGAGGACTGGCGCCGTTGCCGGGAAATCAGCGGCGTCGAGGACATCATGCTGGGTCGCGGGCTGGTTTCGCGTCCCGATCTGGCCCGGCAGATCGCCGCAGCCCGGGCCGGTGAAGAAGTGGTGGAAATGTCCTGGGCCGACCTGCAGCCGATGCTCCAGGATTTCTGGGCTCAGGTGGTGGTGCAACTGACCCCGCGTTCGGCGCCGGGGCGCCTGAAGCAATGGCTGGCGATGCTGACCCGCAACTACCCGGAAGCGGTCGAACTGTTCACCGCCCTGCGCCGGGAAACCGAGCTGGATCAGGTCGGGCGCCTGTTGGGCATGCCCCGGAGCGAGGCGGCGTAAAAAATTTTTAAGGCATGTCTTGAAACGCTGGAGCCCATCCCTATCTCTTGGGTACGCGATGCCGAATTCGGGTCGCGGAGATAACCACTCGCTGAATAATCAGGAGAAACACCCATGAGTACTGCATTTTCCTTGGCTCCACTGTTCCGTTCCTCTGTCGGCTTCGACCGTTTCAATGATCTGTTCGAGTCGGCACTGCGCAACGAACCAGGCAGCAGCTACCCACCCTACAACGTTGAGAAACACGCTGACGATCAATACCGCATCGTCATTGCCGCCGCCGGTTTCCAGGAAGAAGACCTGGAACTGCAAGTGGAAAAAGGCGTGTTGACCGTGAGCGGTGGCAAGCGCGATGCCAATGAAAGCGTCACTTACCTGCACCAGGGCATTGCCCAGCGTGCATTCAAGCTGTCCTTCCGCCTGGCCGACCATATCGAGGTCAAGGCCGCGGCCCTGAGCAACGGTCTGTTGAATATCGACCTGCTGCGGGTTGTGCCGGAAGAGGCCAAAGCCAAGCGCATCCCGATCAACGGTGCGCAGCAGGCGGCTCTGCAACACTAAGACCGCTGCAAAAAAAGGGCGCCCTGGTGGCGCCCTTTTTCGTGCCTGTCATTCCAGCAGCTTCTTGAATTCGCTCAGCGGCAACGGCCTGCTATGGAGGAAACCCTGGTACAGGTGGCACTCCAGGCCCTGGAGGAATTCGAGCTGCTGCGGGGTTTCCACGCCTTCGGCGATGACCTTGAGGTTCAGGCTGCGGGCCATGGCGACAATGGCCCGGATGATTTCCGCATCGTTGGGGTCGTGGGTCGCATCGCGGACGAAGGACTGGTCGATCTTCAAGGTGTCCACCGGCAAGCGCTTGAGGTAGGTCAGGGACGAGTAGCCGGTGCCGAAGTCGTCCATGGCAAAGCTCACTCCGAGTTTCTTCAGCCGGCGCATCTTGTTGATGGTGTCTTCCAGGTTCTGGATCACGATGCCTTCGGTGATCTCCAGCTTCAGCAGGCTCGAGGGCAGTGCGTAGGCGTGCAGGCTGTGTTCGACCCGCTCGACAAAGTCGGTCTGGCGGAACTGCCGCGGGCTGATGTTGACGCACAGGCTGAAGTGCTGGGGATCCACCAGTTTCTGATCGATCAACTGGCTGAAGGCCAGGCAGGCCTCGTCGAGAATCCAGGTGCCCACTTCGAGGATCAGGCCGCTGTCCTCCAGCACCTTGATGAACTCGGTCGGCGACTGTGCGCCCAACTCCGGGTGTTGCCAGCGCACCAAGGCTTCGGCGCCGACGATGCGGTTGTCGCGGGCGTCCACCTGGGGCTGGAAGTGCACGCTGAATTCGCCCCGGGACAGGGCCAGGCGCAGGTCGGTTTCCATGCGCAGGCGTTCGCTGGCGGCTTTTTGCATGGTGTTGTGGAACATCTGGGTGGTGTTGCGCCCTGAATCCTTGGCCCGATAAAGGGCGATGTCGGCGCGCTTGAGCAGGTCGGTGGGGGTCGAGCCGTGGTCGGGAATCAGTGCCACACCGATGCTCGGGGTGACCTGCAGGCGCTGGCCATCGAGGAACATCGGTTCGGACAGCAGTTCGCGTAGGGTGTCGGCCAACTGGCGGACCTGTTCGCTGACTTCGTTGCGCGTGCCCTCAAGGCCACTCAGCAGGACCACGAACTCATCGCCGCCCAGGCGTGCCACGGTGTCTTCCATGCGCACGCTGGCTTCGAGCCGGGCGGTGATGATTTTCAACACGGTGTCGCCCACCGGGTGGCCCAGGGAGTCGTTGATGTGCTTGAAGTGATCGAGGTCGAGAAACAGTAGGGCACCGCGCAGGTTATGACGCTTGAGCAGGGCAATCTGCTGGCTCAGGCGGTCCATCAGCAGGGCGCGGTTGGGCAGGTTGGTCAGGGGGTCGTGGTAAGCCAGGTGGCGGATCTGTGCCTGGGCGTTCTTCAGCAGGCTGACGTCCCGGGCGGTCATTAGCAGGCAGGGCGTTTCGTTGAGGGTGATGGGTTCCACCGAGACTTCCAGGGTGAGGATTTCCCCGCGCTTGTTGCGCCCGAGCATTTCCAGGTGGTGTACCCGGCCCTTGATCTGGAGCTCCGCCAGCAAGGTGGAGAGTTGCGCTTCTTCGGCCCAGATGCCGATCTGGTACATGGTGCGGCCGATCACCTCGTCGTTGCGGTGGCCGGTCAGGCGGCAGAAACCATCGTTGACTTCCAGGTAGCGGCCCGTGTCGCGCTCGGTGATGCTGATGGCATCAGGGCTGGAGTGAAAGGCCTTGGCGAACTTCTCTTCGCTGGCCTTGAGGGCCGCCTCCGAGCGCTGCTGCTGGGTGATGTCCCGCAGGTTGGTGACGATGCAGGGCTGCTTGTCCACGGTGATCAGGCGGCTGGAAATGATGCAGGTCAGCGGCTGGCCGTTCTTGTGGTGGACCACCACTGCCACATTATTCAGCGCCTGTTCGCGAATCACCTGCTCGATGCGCCGCAGGCGCGGCGCGGCGTCTTCCCAAAGGCCGATCTGTTCGGCGCTGCGGTTTAGCACTTCGTCCAGGGTCCAGCCGAAGGTCTGGGTGAAGCTAGAGTTGATCTCGATGAACTGACCGGTTTCCAGCAAGGTCACGCAGATCGGGTCGGGGCTGACCTGGAACAGGCTGGCGAATTTCTCTTCGGAGGTGATCAGGCGCTGTTCCCGTTCCACCTGCTCGGTGATGTCCAGCAGAGTGCCGGCCATGCGCAGCGGGCTGCCCTGTTCGTCGCGGTAGAGGCGGGCGCGGCTTTCCAGGTAGCGCGAGCTGCCGTCCTCCAGTTGCACCCGGTAGGTCAGTTGATAGTTGCCCGCCGGGCCTTCGCGCAGGCTGCGGTAGGCATCGCGCATGGAGTTGCGCTCTTCGGTGGGTACGCCTTCGAAGAAGGCGTCGAAGGATTCATGGAAGGGGATGGGTTCCAGGCCGTGCAATTGCGCGGCGCGGGCCGAGCCGTAGAGCATGCCGCTGGGAATGTGCCAGTCCCAGGTGCCCAGTTGCGCCGAATCCAGGGCCAGGTCCAGGCGTTCCTGGCTGTCCTTGAGCGCCTGTTCGGATCGTTTGCGCTCGCTGGTGTCGAGAAAGGTGCTGAGCAGGTAGGCCTTGCCCTCCAGTTCAACCTTCTGGGCACTGAGGATGCCGTCATGGATCTGCCCGTTGCTGGCGCGAAATTGCACTTCGAGGCTGGCGGCCTGGCCCTTCTTCTGGACCGCCTTGATCAGTTGGGCGCGCTGTTCGGGGTTGACCCACAGGCCGATCTCCAGGGTGGTACGGCCGATCACGTGCTCGGCGGGCCAGCCGAACTGGCTTTCGAAGTACTGGTTGGCCTCGCTGATCAGGCCATCTTCCAGGCGGGTCAGCAGCACGGTGTTGGGGCACAGGTGAAACAGCGTGGCAAAGCGCTTTTCCGAACTGCTGAGGGCTTCTTCGCGTTGGCGCTGGTGGGTGATCTCGCGGATCACCCCGATCATTCGCGGCTTGCCGTGCTTGTCCGGTAACACGCTGCCGTTGATCTCCAGCCAGTGCAGGCTGCCGTCGGGCCAGCGGATGCGGTGGTGCATGGCGTGTTCCAGCGGCGCGCCGGCCAGCACTGAATGAAAGGCGCGAATCGTCCTGGCCCGGTCCTCGATGGGCAGCAGGTCGAGGTATTCGAGGTTTTCCGGCAAGGGCTGGCGCGGGTCGAAGCCGAACAGCGCCTGGGTGCCCCGGGACCAACTGATCTGCCCGCTTTCAATATCCCAATACCAGGCCCCCAGGCGCGCACCATTGAGGGCGGCGAGCAGCTGCGGTGCGTTTTCCCAGCTTTGCTCCGACTCCCGGGGGTCGACAGCATGGATACGCGGCAAGGGCGGAATACGGTCAGCGGGTTTGGGCATGGAGGTCAGGCCTTGAGCTGAGTCATTCGTCGGGTGCGGGATACTCATGGCGCTGCGGCGTGGCACGGGCGATACCCGGAGTGTTATGCCGGGTTCCCTGGCCAATCGACTTGTGCATCCAGTAAGGCCATGAAAGCCCGCGCAGCGTTCGAAAGTGTCCGTTCGGTATGCAGGATATAGCCTAGCTGGCGGTGCAGCTGTATGCCCGGTAAAGGAATGCGCGCCACCTGGTCGTCGAGCATGGTGCGTGGCAGCACGCTCCAGGCCAGGCCGATGGACACCATCATCTTTATAGTTTCCAGATAGTTAGTACTCATGGCGATGTTCGGCGTCAGGCCCTGGGCTTCAAACAGGCGTTGGACAATATGGTGGGTAAAGGTATTGCCGCCGGGGAAAACCGCGGGATGCAGGGCAATGTCCGCCAGGCTCACCTGGCCGCTGCTGACCAGCGGGTGTTCCGGCGCGGCGACGAAGTCCAGCGGGTCGTCCCAGACCGCGGTGGCCTTGACCAGGGAGTGGGGCTCGGGGGCCAGGGTGATCACTGCCAGTTCGGCGCGGCCATGGAGGATTTCCTCGTAGGCCACTTCGGAGTCGAGGAACTGGATGTCCAGGGCCACTTGCGGGTAGCGCCGGGTGAAGGCCCGCAGCAATGGCGGCAGGCGGTGCAGGCCAATGTGATGGCTGGTGGCCAGGGTCAGGCGGCCACTGACTTCGCCGGTGAGGTTGGTCAGGGCGCGGCGGGTGTCATCCAGCACATTGATGATCTGGTAGGCCCGGGGTAGCAGGGCACGCCCGGCCTCGGTCAGGCCGATCTCCCGCCCCAGGCGGTCGAACAGCCGCACGTTGAGTTGCTGCTCCAGGCCGGCGATGCGTTTGCTGATGGCTGGCTGGGTCAGGTGCAGGCGTTCGCCGGCGCCGGAAAAGCTGCCGGTCTCGGCGATGGCTATAAAGGCGTTGAGGTTGGCCAGGTCCATGGTTGCATTCCAGTTGGTTATCCAAAGCATGAAAAATATGAATTTGAGTTATTTAATCTAACGCCATAGGATCGGCCTCACAAGCCAAAGGGTTATTGATCGGCGCACGATCGGGGCCCGGGGCATAGAAACAAGCTGATGAGGAATGGTCCGATGGCCGGCAAGACGCTCTACGACAAGCTCTGGGATTCGCATTTGGTCAAGCAGCGCGACGATGGTTCGGCGCTGATCTATATCGATCGTCACATCATCCACGAAGTGACCTCGCCGCAAGCCTTCGAAGGCCTGCGTCTGGCCGGGCGCAAGCCATGGCGCATCGATGCCAACATCGCCACCCCGGACCACAACGTACCGACCACGCCGGAGCGCAAGGGCGGGATAGAAGCGATCGCCGACCAGGTTTCCCGCCTCCAGGTGCAGACCCTCGACGACAACTGCGATGAATACGGCATTGTCGAATTCAAGATGAACGACGTGCGCCAGGGCATCGTCCACGTGATCGGCCCGGAGCAGGGCGCCACCTTGCCGGGCATGACCGTGGTCTGTGGTGACTCCCACACCTCGACCCACGGTGCTTTCGGCGCCCTGGCCCATGGCATCGGCACCTCCGAGGTGGAGCACGTGCTCGCCACCCAGTGCCTGGTGGCCAAGAAAATGAAGAACATGCTGGTGCGCGTGGAAGGCACCTTGCCTTTCGGCGTGACCGCCAAGGACATCGTCCTGGCCGTGATCGGCAAGATCGGCACCGCCGGCGGTAACGGCCATGCCATCGAGTTCGCCGGTAGCGCGATTCGCGAGCTGTCCGTCGAAGGCCGCATGACCATCTGCAACATGTCCATCGAAGCCGGTGCCCGTGTCGGCCTGGTGGCGGCGGACGAAAAGACCGTGGCATACGTCAAGGGACGTCCGTTCGCCCCCAAGGGCGCCGAATGGGACTTGGCCGTCGAGGCCTGGAAGGACCTGGTGTCCGATGCCGACGCCGAGTTCGATACCGTGGTCGAGCTCGATGCCGCACAGATCAAGCCGCAGGTCAGCTGGGGTACGTCCCCGGAAATGGTCCTGGCGGTGGATCAGAACGTACCGGACCCGGCCAAGGAAATGGATCTGGTCAAGCGCGATTCCATCGTCCGCGCCTTGAAGTACATGGGCTTGAGCGCCAACCAGGCGATCACCGACATTCAGTTGGACCGCGTCTTCATCGGCTCCTGCACCAACTCGCGGATCGAAGACTTGCGCGCCGCCGCGGTCATCGCCAAGGGCCGCAAAGTGGCTTCCACCATCAAGCAGGCGATCGTGGTGCCGGGCTCGGGCCTGGTCAAGGCGCAGGCCGAATCGGAAGGCCTGGACAAGATCTTCCTCGAAGCCGGTTTCGAATGGCGTGAGCCGGGCTGCTCGATGTGCCTGGCGATGAACCCGGACCGCCTGGAGTCCGGCGAGCATTGCGCCTCGACCTCGAACCGCAACTTCGAAGGGCGCCAGGGTGCCGGTGGGCGTACCCACCTGGTCAGCCCGGCCATGGCCGCCGCCGCCGCTGTCAGCGGTCGTTTCGTCGACGTCCGTGAATTGATCTAAGGAGCGCAGCATGAAAGCTTTCACTCAGCACAATGGTTTGGTCGCGCCTTTGGATCGTGCCAACGTCGACACCGACCAGATCATTCCCAAGCAGTTTCTCAAGTCGATCAAGCGCACCGGCTTTGGCCCCAACCTGTTCGACGAATGGCGCTACCTGGACGTGGGCCAGCCCTACCAGGACAACTCCAAGCGCCCGTTGAACAAGGATTTCGTGCTCAACGCCGAGCGTTACCAGGGTGCCAGCGTGTTGCTGGCCCGGGAGAACTTCGGTTGCGGCTCCAGCCGCGAGCACGCGCCGTGGGCCCTGGAGGAGTACGGTTTTCGCAGCATCATCGCGCCCAGCTACGCCGACATCTTCTTCAACAACAGCTTCAAGAACGGCTTGTTGCCGATCATCCTGAGCGACGCTGAAGTCGACGAGCTGTTCCAGCAGGTCGAGGCTACTCCGGGCTACCAATTGCGCATCGACCTCCAAGCGCAGACCGTGACCCGCCCCGACGGCAAGGTGCTGAAGTTCGAGATCGATGCCTTCCGCAAGCATTGCCTGCTCAACGGTCTGGACGACATCGGCCTGACCCTGCAGGACGGCGACGCCATCGCCGCCTTCGAGGCCAAGCATCGCGCCAGCCAGCCCTGGCTGTTCCGCGACGCCTGATTGCCTGATCGACGGCAAGCCGGCCCCTACGGATGGCGTTGTAGGAGCTGGCTTGCCCGCGAACGCCGTTTCCCTTGCCCAAAAGGATCGCCCCATGACCAGCAACGCCCACAGCCAGGTAGTACAGAAGCAATTTGGCGAGCAGGCTTCGGCCTACCTGAGTAGCACCGTGCACGCTCAGGGTGCCGAATTCGCCTTGCTGCAGGCCGAGGTGGCAGGCAAGGGCACAGCCCGGCTCCTGGACCTGGGCTGCGGTGCCGG
Source organism: Pseudomonas sp. JV245A (assembly GCF_032424515.1). NCBI lineage: Bacteria > Pseudomonadati > Pseudomonadota > Gammaproteobacteria > Pseudomonadales > Pseudomonadaceae > Pseudomonas > Pseudomonas sp. JV245A. The sequence goes on along the minus strand of NZ_VYKE01000009.1, from coordinate 73,991 downwards.
CCACGTCAGTTTTCATGTCGCGCCGCAGGTCAGGGAAGTGGTGGCCTACGACCTCTCCCAGCAGATGCTGGATGTGGTGGCAGGGGCGGCGCAGGAGCGCGGGCTGGGTAACATCCGCACCGTACTGGGCGCCGCCGAGCGCCTGCCGTTCGCCGATGGCGAGTTCGACTTCGTCTTCAGCCGTTACTCGGCCCACCATTGGAGCGACCTGGGCCTGGCCCTGCGGGAAGTGCGCCGGGTCCTGAAGCCGGGCGGCGTGGCGGCGTTCATCGATGTCTTGTCGCCGGGCAGTCCGCTGCTGGACACTTACCTGCAAAGCGTCGAAGTGCTGCGCGATACCAGCCATGTGCGCGATTATTCGGCGGGTGAATGGCTGCGCCAGGTCAGCGAGGCCGGCCTGCACACCCGCAGTACCAGCCGTCAGCGCCTGCGCCTGGAGTACAGCTCCTGGGTCGAGCGCATGCGCACTCCCGAGCCGTTGCGGGTGGCGATCCGCCAGTTGCAGCAGGCAATGGGTAACGAAGTGCGTGAATATTTTGAGATTGCCGCCGACGGTTCGTTCAGTACAGATGTACTGGTGCTGTGGGCCGAGCGATAGACTTTTTCCGGGCACGCCTGCGGGCGTGCCGACAGAGCAAACGAGGAACGCATGAGCAAGCAGATTCTGATTCTCCCCGGTGACGGTATTGGCCCGGAAATCATGGCCGAGGCGGTCAAGGTCCTGGAATTGGCCAACGACAAGTACAGCCTGGGCTTCGAGCTGAGCCACGACGTGATCGGCGGTGCGGCCATCGACAAGCACGGTGTGCCCCTGGCCGATGAGACCCTGGATCGTGCCCGGGCCGCCGATGCGGTGCTGATGGGCGCCGTGGGCGGCCCGAAGTGGGACAAGATCGAGCGTGACATCCGCCCTGAGCGCGGCCTGCTGAAGATTCGTGCGCAACTGGGCCTGTTCGGCAACCTGCGCCCGGCGATCCTCTACCCGCAATTGGCCGATGCTTCGAGCCTGAAACCTGAAATCGTCTCCGGCCTGGACATCCTCATCGTTCGGGAGCTGACCGGTGGCATCTACTTCGGCGCGCCACGGGGCACCCGCGAACTGGAAAACGGCGAACGCCAGTCCTACGACACCCTGCCGTACAGCGAGAGTGAAATCCGCCGTATTGCCCGGGTCGGCTTCGACATGGCCCGCGTGCGCGGCAAGAAGCTGTGCTCGGTGGACAAGGCCAACGTCCTGGCGTCCAGCCAACTGTGGCGTGAAGTGGTCGAGCAAGTGGCCAAGGACTACCCGGATGTCGAGTTGAGCCACATGTACGTGGACAACGCCGCCATGCAACTGGTGCGTGCGCCGAAGCAGTTCGATGTGATAGTCACCGACAACATGTTCGGCGATATTCTTTCCGACGAAGCCTCGATGCTTACCGGTTCCATCGGCATGCTGCCGTCGGCGTCCCTGGATGCCAACAACAAGGGCATGTACGAGCCATGCCACGGTTCGGCGCCGGACATCGCCGGGCAGGGCATTGCCAACCCGCTGGCGACCATCCTCTCGGTGTCGATGATGTTGCGCTACAGCTTCAACCTGACCGAGGCCGCGGACGCCATCGAGCAGGCCGTGAGCCGGGTCCTGGACCAGGGTTTGCGCACCGGCGACATCTGGTCGGCCGGTTGCACCAAAGTCGGTACGCAGGAAATGGGCGATGCAGTAGTCGCCGCGCTGCGGAATCTGTAATCTTTCGGGCCCACTGCACAGACAGTGGCCCACTTTTGTATAGGTGTAGTTGCGATGAAACGTGTAGGTCTGATCGGTTGGCGCGGTATGGTCGGTTCCGTGCTCATGCAGCGGATGCTGGAAGAGCAGGACTTCGATCTTATTGAACCGGTGTTTTTCACCACTTCCAATGTCGGTGGCCAGGGGCCGTCGGTGGGCAAGGACATTGCTCCGCTGAAGGACGCCTACAACATTGAAGAGTTGAAAACCCTCGACGTGATTCTGACCTGCCAGGGTGGCGACTACACCAGCGAAGTCTTCCCCAAGCTGCGTGAAGCCGGCTGGCAGGGTTACTGGATTGACGCCGCTTCCAGCCTGCGCATGGAAGATGATGCGGTGATCATCCTTGACCCGGTGAACCGCAAGGTCATCGACCAGCAACTGGATGCCGGGACCAAGAACTACATCGGTGGCAACTGCACCGTCAGCCTGATGCTGATGGGCCTGGGCGGCCTGTTCGAAGCCGGCCTGGTGGAGTGGATGAGCGCCATGACCTACCAGGCAGCCTCCGGCGCCGGCGCGCAGAACATGCGTGAGCTGATCAAGCAAATGGGCGCGACCCACGCGGCCGTCGCTGATGACCTGGCCAACCCGGCCAGCGCCATCCTCGACATCGACCGCAAAGTGGCCGAAGCCATGCGCAGCGATGCCTATCCGACCGAGAACTTCGGCGTGCCGCTGGCCGGTAGCCTGATCCCGTGGATCGACAAGGAACTGCCCAACGGCCAGAGCCGTGAAGAGTGGAAGGCCCAGGCCGAGACCAACAAGATCCTCGGTCGCTTCAAGAGCCCGATCCCGGTGGATGGTATCTGCGTGCGCATCGGCGCCATGCGCTGCCACAGCCAGGCGCTGACCATCAAGCTCAACAAGGATGTGCCAATCGCCGATATCGAAGGGCTGATCAGCCAGCACAACCCTTGGGTCAAGCTGGTGCCTAACCAGCGTGATATCAGCATTCAGGAGCTGAGCCCGACCAAGGTCACCGGCACCCTGAACATTCCGGTGGGCCGCCTGCGCAAGCTGAACATGGGCTCGCAGTTCCTGGGCGCCTTCACTGTCGGCGACCAGTTGCTGTGGGGGGCGGCCGAGCCGCTGCGCCGCATGCTGCGGATCCTGCTGGAGCGTTGATTCTCTGAGCGCTTGAAATAGCCCGCCCCTTGCACAAGGCGCGGGCTTTTTCATGCCCACCGCAGGAGTGGGCTTGCCCGCCAAGAGTGCTTCGTTCCAGCCACAGCTCCCCCCGCGAATTGCCTCGCCACCCCGTGCCGGGTAAAGTGCCGCTCCCCCCGTTTCGCCTGAGGTAGCACCATGACTCCTTCCCTTGATATTGCCGTGATCGGTGCCACCGGTACTGTCGGCGAAACCCTGGTGCAGATTCTGGAAGAACGTGACTTCCCCGTTGCCAACCTGCACCTGCTGGCCAGTAGCGAGTCGGCCGGTCATTCGGTGCCGTTCCGCGGCAAGAACGTGCGGGTGCGTGAAGTCGACGAGTTCGATTTCAGCAAGGTCCAGCTGGCGTTCTTCGCGGCCGGCCCGGCGGTGACCCTGAGTTTTGCCCCGCGTGCCACGGCGGCCAACTGCGCGGTGATCGATCTTTCCGGTGCCTTGCCTTCGACCCAGGCGCCCAATGTCGTTCCCGAAGCCAATGCCCAGGTGCTGGCCGGCTTGAAAAAACCATTGCAACTGAGCAGCCCGAGCGCTTCGGCTACCGCCCTGGCCGTGGCGCTGGCGCCGTTGCAAGGCTTGCTGGACATCCAGCGGGTCAACCTGACCGCCAGCCTGGCGATCTCCAGCCAGGGCCGTGAGGCCGTCAGCGAGCTGGCCCGGCAGACGGCCGAACTGTTGAATGTGCGCCCCATGGAGCCACGCTTTTTCGATCGGCAAGTGGCCTTCAACCTGCTGGCCCAGATCGGCACTCCAGACGCCCAGGGCCATACCCTGCTGGAAAAGCGCCTGGTCCGGGAGTTGCGCGAGGTGCTGGGGCAGCCTTTATTAAAGATTTCTGTCACTTGCATTCAAGCACCGGTATTTTTTGGCGATAGCTATAGCGTGACTCTGCAGTCAGACAGCGCCGTTGACCTGGCGGCAGTCAATGCGGCGCTGGAAGCGGCCCCCGGCCTGGAGCTGGTGGAGGCGGGCGACTATCCGACTGCCGTGGGTGACGCCGTGGGCCAGGATGTTGTCTATGTGGGGCGGGTTCGTTCCGGGGTCGACGACCCGACGGAACTGAATCTGTGGCTGACCTCGGATAACGTACGCAAAGGTGCGGCCTTGAACGCTGTGCAGCTGGCTGAATTGTTGATAAAAGACCTGCTGTAAAAGATACTTGGCAACAATTTGCAGAATGAATCTAGCCGGGCGCTATGCTTGGCAAGTTGCTGGAGGTGAGTGGCCGTCAGGTGCTCCCGGGGCATGCAAGAAATAATCGCGCGTCGTGGTCGTTGATGGTCCCGCGCAATGCCTGTTGGCAGCCGCTACAAAACCTTCTCGCTGGCCGAGGAATGTTCAAACAAAGGATGAGGCTATGGTTCAAGTTCGCAAACTGGTGTTAGCAATAGCGGCCGCCTCGGCGCTGTCCTCCGGTATGGCGCAGGCGCTTGGGCTTGGGGAGCTGACCCTGAAGTCGAGTCTGAACCAGCCTCTGGTAGCAGAAATCGAATTGCTCGATGTCAAGGACCTCACTGCCGCCGAGGTAGTGCCCAGCCTTGCGCCGGCAGAAGAGTTCGCCAAGGCCGGCGTTGATCGCCAGGCCTTTCTCAACGACCTGCGTTTCACTCCGATTCTCAATCCCGGCGGCAAGAGTGTGCTGCGGGTGACCTCGAGCCAGCCGCTGTCGGAGCCGATGGTCAAGTTCCTGGTGCAGGTGATGTGGCCCAACGGCCGCCTGCTGCGCGACTACAGTGTGCTGCTGGACCCTTCGAAATTCTCCCCGCAGGCCGCCGCCGCTGCCCAGAGCGCGCCAGTAGGCGCCCCGGCGGTAAGTGCCCCGGTCACCCGCGCCAACAAGTCCGGCAAGCCGGAGCAGTACACCACCTCGGCCCGTGACACCTTGTGGGAAATCGCCGCCAAGAACCGCAACGGTGCCTCTATCCAGCAGACCATGCTGGCGATCCAGGCGCTGAACCCGGATGCCTTTATCGATGGCAACATCAATCGGCTGAAGACCGGCAAGGTGCTGCGCCTGCCCGATGTGGTGCAGAGCACCGCGCTGCCGCAGCCCAAGGCAATTGCTGAAGTGGCGGCGCAGAATGCTGCCTGGCGCCAGGGCCGCCGCGCCGGTGCCCGTGGTCAGCAGCAGGTGGACGCGACTCGTCGCGCCGGTGCCGACAAGGCGCCCAAGCAGGTCAACACCAAGGACAACCTGAGCCTGGTGTCCGCTGAAAACGGCAAGACCCGGGGCAAGGGCGCAGCCGGCGATGCCAAGGCGCTGAACAACAAGCTGGCGGTGACTCAGGAAAGCCTCGACGCAACCCGTCGTGACAACGCCGAGCTCAAGGAGCGCATGGCGGACCTGCAAAGCCAGCTGGACAAGCTGCAGCGCCTGATCGAATTGAAGAACAACCAGTTGGCCAAGATGCAGGCCGAGGGCGCAGGTACTGCGGTACCTAGTGCCCAGCCAGCTCCGGCAATGCCAGCTGAGTTGGTGGCCAAGCCCGAAGCGCCAGCCCCACTGGTGGCGCCAGCGGCCCCGGCCAGCGAGCCGGCTGCCAAGCCTGCTGAGGATGCCGTTCCCGCCAAGAGCGACGAAGATAAATACTCCGATCTGCTGACCAACCCGATCCTGCTGGGGCTGGTGGGTGGCGGTGCGGTATTGGTCTTGTTGCTGCTGTTGCTGTTGCTGGCTCGTCGCCGCAAGGCTCAGCAGGAAGCGGAGAAGCACTTGCGCATGGCGCGGGCACTGTCGGAGGAAAGCGATTTCACCGAGGAAATGGACCTGCCGGAAAGCAGCTTCGAAGGCCTTGAGGTTCCAGCACCAAGCGTTAATCTCGCTCCAGCTCCAGCTCCAGCTCCAGCTCCAGCTCCAGCTCCAGCTCCAGCGCCGGTGGTGGCGCCCGCTCCGGTAGCCCCGGTCGAGCGGGCCACCGATGTGCTGGGCCAGGCTCAGAATCACATCGATGCCGGCCGCCTGAACCAGGCCGCGGCGATTCTCGAAGAAGCGGTCAAGTTGGAGCCGCAACGCAGTGATCTGCGTCTGAAGCTGATGGAGGTCTACGCGCATCAGGGTGACCGCAGCGCCTTTGTCGCCCAGGAACGGCAGTTGGTGGCCAATGGCGATAACCACGCTCAGGTCGAGCAACTGAAAAGTCGCTTCCCGGCAATGGTCGCGGTAGCGGCGGCAGCTGGCCTGGCCACTGCGGCCGTGGCAGCCGAACTGGATGCCGAGTACGTCAAGGAGCTGCTGCAGGACGAACCGCCAGCGCCTGAGCCGGCTGCTCCGGTAGAAGGCCTGGATGCGGATTTTGACCTGAGCCTGGATGACCTGGAGGCGGCTTCGCCGGCAGTGCTCACCCCTGAACCTGAAACCGAGCTGGAAGACTTCCCGCTGGATGACGACCTGAGCTTTGGCTCGGTGCTCGAGCAGCAGCTTGCTCCCGAGGAAAACCTGGACGACCTGGGTGATTTCGATCTGGACCTGGGGGCTGATCTACCGGCGGCGAAGCCGAGCGATGAAGATTTCCTGCTGAGCCTGGACGACGACCTCAAGGACCTGCCGGCAGGCGACGTGCCTACCGTCACCGACCCGGCCCTGGATGACCTGGATCTGTCGGCGGACTTCGATCTGTCCCTGGCCGATGAGCTGGATGCTGGCGCGGACTCCAAGGACGCCTTCACTTCCGAGCTGGATGATGTCAACGCCGAACTGGATCGTCTGAGCCAGAGCCTTGATCAGCCGGAGCCGGCGATCCCCAGCTTCACTGCCGAGGATGCCGCTGCAGCGCCTGATGAGGCGGACTTCGACTTCCTCTCCGGCAGCGATGAGGTGGCCACCAAGCTCGATCTGGCCCAGGCCTATATCGATATGGGGGATAACGACGGTGCGCGGGACATCCTCGGTGAGGTGCTGAGCGAAGGTAACGAAGGGCAGAAGAGCGAAGCCCAGGAGATGCTGGGGCGACTGGCCTGAAGTAACCTGATGCTTGAACAGAACGGCAGCCGATGAGGCTGCCGTTTTTGTTGGTGGCGCTGCGGTGGCGGTGAGGCTCAGGCCAGCAGGTCTTCGTAAAAGGCACCGAAGGGCCGGGTAGGGTGGGCGATCTGGATTTCCAGGATCCACAGACCCACTTGCGGGCAGGCGGCGAAATCTCCCAGGTCCCCGGCGCGGTAGATGGCGTGGGGAAAGTCGCTGACCCGATGGCCCTTGATATCCAGATTGAGTGCCCAGCCCATGGCTCGGGCCTGTTCCTGTGCATAGCGATAGAGTTCAGGGCCAGCCACCAGGTGGCTCTGCCAGTGGTCGTGGACCTGGTCGAACAGGCTTTTCGCCGCGGCGGCACAGGCATGCATTTCAGCGTCGTCGCCGACCACGAACGTCGCCCCGCAATCACCTTCATGGCGATCCCAGACCACGCCCAGGTCGATGAAGAACAGATCGTTTTCCTGGAGTAGCGGATCGCCATCGGAGCGTTGCTTGAAGGTTTTCAGGGTATTGGCGCCAAAGCGGATCAGCAGCGGATGCCAGATTCGCTCCATACCCATCTCCCGCAGGACTTGCAGGCCCATTTCCCTGGCGGCGGATTCCTGCATGCCCGGCTTGACCTGCCGGGCGATCTGCCCGATGGCCTCCCAGGTCATGCGCTTGGCATGGAGCATGCCCTCCAGGCTGTAGGCCAGGCCTACGGCTTCTTTGCTGGTTGCGTTCATTCATCGGCTCTCGATCAGGGGGCTTTGTTGTTTTCGATATATAAAAAACTATATAGCGTTTGCCTGTGGGCGGATGCAATCGCCCTGTGGGCGGCTGTATGGCTGATCAATCTGCAAACAAAGCCCGACAGCCCGTGGCGTCTATTGTCTGCGGCCCTATAATGAGCGCCTTTGCGCATATCAGCAGGCTGTAAGTTCTTGGCAAATATAGATAACCCGGCCGCCGAAATGGCAGCCGAAGGCTTTTCCCGAATCGCCCTGGGTGTGGAATACAAGGGCTCGCGCTACCGCGGCTGGCAGCGTCAGGCCTCCGGTGTGCCCAGTGTCCAGGAAACCCTGGAGAAGGCCCTGTCCCGGGTCGCGGATTCTCCGGTGGTGGTGTCCTGTGCCGGACGCACCGATGCCGGGGTGCATGCCTGCGGGCAGGTGGTGCATTTCGATACTCAGGCCGTGCGTTCGATGAAGGCCTGGGTGATGGGGGCCAATATCAATTTGCCCCACGACATCAGCGTCAGCTGGGCCAAGGAGATGCCCGCGCATTTTCACGCACGGTTCAAGGCGATCGCCCGGCGTTACCGTTATGTGATCTACAACGATCAGATCCGTCCAGCCCATCTCAACGAAGAAATCACCTGGAACCACCGGCCGCTGGATATCGAGCGCATGGCCCAGGCTGCCGCGTTCCTGGTGGGCACCCATGATTTCAGCGCGTTCCGGGCCGGGCAGTGCCAGGCCAAGTCGCCGATCAAGGAGATCCATCACCTTCGGGTCACCCGGCACGGCAAGATGATCGTCCTGGATATTCGTGCCAGCGCCTTCCTGCATCACATGGTGCGCAACATCGCCGGGGTGCTGATGACCATCGGTGCCGGCGAGCGGCCGGTGGAGTGGGCGCGAGAAGTGCTGGAAAGCCGGATCCGGCGTACCGGCGGCGTCACCGCCCATCCTTTTGGCCTGTACCTGGTGCAGGTCGAATACAAGGACGAGTTCCAGTTGCCCGAGCGATACATCGGGCCACATTTCCTCAGCGGATTCTCGGAACTTGACGGCTGACGCCCGGAAAAGCATTTGCTACCATCCGGGACTTTCCGGATTTGCCCCCGAGGTTCATGACATGCCAGCTGTTCGCAGCAAGATCTGCGGGATTACCCGCATAGAAGATGCGTTGGCAGCAGTGGCGGCGGGGGCCGATGCCATCGGCCTGGTGTTCTATGCCAAGAGCCCGCGGGCGGTGAATGTGCAGCAGGCGCGGGCAATCATCGCCGCCTTGCCGCCGTTCGTGACCAGCGTCGGCCTCTTCGTCAATGCCAGTCGTTGCGAGCTGGGGGAGATTCTCGACGCCGTACCGCTGGACTTGCTGCAGTTTCATGGCGATGAGTCGGCGGCTGATTGCGAGGGCTATCACCGGCCCTATATCAAGGCGTTGCGGGTCAAGGCCGGGGATGACATCGCGGCGGCCTGCCTGGCCTATCCGCGGGCCAGCGGGATTCTGCTGGATACCTATGTCGAAGGCGTGCCGGGTGGAACCGGCGAGGCGTTCGACTGGTCCCTGGTTCCTCAGGGGCTGAGCAAGCCGATCATTCTTGCCGGTGGCCTCACGCCAGATAACGTGGCGGCAGCCATCGCCCGGGTGCGCCCGTATGCGGTGGATGTCAGCGGCGGGGTGGAGCAGGGCAAGGGCATCAAGGACCCGGCAAAGATTCAGGCATTTATGCAGGCAGTGCGTCGCAGCAACGAGTCGATGTGACGGCTGGCAGTCTGCCGCCGTCCATAACACCACTGTACAAAACAGGCAGGCGTCGCCTTCAGGCGGGGTCGGAATCGAGTGGCAACCGCTCTGGAGCGGGTTGTCGGGATGGCTGAGGAAAGGTTCGTTGCAGGCAGGTCGAGCCCGGTGCTGACCGCGGCAGCGAACTGATCATCGCCGCACACATGAATTTAGCTCAAGGGCATACGCGGGGCTGCGAACCAGAGCGTTCGGGCCGCCGGTACTGGAGAAAGAAAGCATGAGCAACTGGTTAGTAGACAAACTGATCCCTTCGATCATGCGTTCCGAGGTGAAGAAAAGCTCGGTGCCTGAAGGTCTTTGGCACAAGTGCCCATCCTGCGAGGCGGTGCTCTATCGTCCGGAGCTGGAAAAGACCCTGGATGTTTGCCCCAAGTGCAACCACCACATGCGCATCGGTGCGCGTGCCCGTATCGATATCTTCCTCGACGCCGAAGGCCGTGCCGAACTGGGCGCTGACCTGGAGCCAGTGGACCGTCTGAAGTTCCGCGACGGCAAGAAGTACAAGGACCGCCTGACCGCTGCGCAGAAGCAGACCGGCGAGAAAGATGCGCTGATCTCCATGAGTGGCACCCTGCTGGGCATGCCGGTGGTGGTCTCGGCTTTCGAATTTTCCTTCATGGGGGGCTCCATGGGCGCCATCGTCGGCGAGCGTTTCGTGCGCGCCGCCAACTACGCCCTGGAAAACCGCTGCCCGATGATCTGCTTCTCCGCCTCCGGTGGTGCGCGGATGCAGGAAGCCCTGATCTCTCTGATGCAGATGGCCAAGACCTCCGCGGTACTGGCGCGCCTGCGTGAAGAAGGCATCCCGTTCATCTCCGTGTTGACCGACCCGGTCTACGGCGGCGTTTCCGCCAGCCTGGCGATGCTGGGCGACGTGATTGTCGCCGAGCCAAAAGCCCTGGTGGGCTTCGCCGGTCCTCGAGTGATCGAGCAGACCGTGCGGGAAAAACTGCCTGAAGGTTTCCAGCGCAGTGAGTTCCTGCTGGAGCATGGTGCGATCGACATGATCATCTCCCGTCAGGAACTGCGTCCGCGCCTGGGCAATCTGCTGGCCCAGCTGATGGGCCTGCCGACGCCGGAATTCGTCGCGGCGCCGGTCGAGCCGATCGTGGTGCCGCCGGCTCCAGCAAACCTATGACCCAACGTACCCTGGGCGAATGGCTCGCCTACCTCGAGCAGTTGCACCCCTCGGCCATCGACATGGGGCTGGCGCGCTCGCAGCAGGTAGCATCCCAGATGGGGCTGGGCAAGCCGGCGCCCCGGGTGGTCACGGTAACCGGTACCAATGGCAAGGGCTCTACCTGCGCTTTTGTCGCTTCCCTGCTGCGGGCCCAGGGCCTGCAGGTGGGGGTCTACAGTTCGCCGCACCTGCTGCGCTATAACGAGCGGGTGCAGATCAATGGCGTCGAGGCCACAGACGAGCAGTTGTGCGAAGCCTTTGCTGCGGTAGAGGCGGGGCGCGGCGAAGTCACCCTGACTTACTTCGAGATGGGCACTCTGGCAGCGTTCTGGCTGTTTCAGCAGGCGGCGCTGGATGCCGTGGTCCTGGAGGTGGGGTTGGGTGGCCGCCTGGATACGGTCAATCTGGTGGATGCCGACCTGGCGCTGGTGACCAGTATTGGTGTCGATCACATCGAATACCTGGGCGATTCCCGCGAATCCGTGGCCTTCGAGAAGGCCGGGATCTTTCGTCCTGGCGCTCCGGCGCTATGTGGCGACCTGGATCCGCCGCAACCCTTGCTGGACAAGGCGCGGGAGCTGGGCTGCCCGTTTTTCCTGCGGGGGCGGGACTTTGATCTCGGGGTCACTGACCAGCATTGGCAGTGGCGTGGCCTGGATGCCCAGGGCAAGCCGGTCGAGCTGCAAGACCTGCCATTGCTGGATCTGCCTATGGAAAATGCCGCTCTGGCGTTGCAGGCCTATCTGCTCACCGGTTTGCCATGGCAGCCGGAGCGGATCAGCGCAGCCTTGCGCCAGACCCGGGTTACCGGGCGTCTGGATCGCCGGCAGGTCGACTGGCAGGGCAAGCGCCTGAACCTGCTGCTGGACGTCGGTCACAACCCCCATGCCGCCCAGTACCTGGCTGAGCGCCTGGCGCGCCGGCCTGTGCCGGGCAAGCGTCTGGCGGTGTTCGGGCTGCTGGCGGACAAGGATCTGGAGGGCGTGATTGGCTGCCTGAAAGGGGCGGTCCGGCACTGGGCGGTAGCGCCTCTGGACACGCCGCGGGCGCGCCCGGTGGAGGATTTGCAGCAGGCTCTGGAGAACCTTGGTGCTTCGGTAGCGTCCTATTCCAGTGTGGCTGCCGCGCTGGAAGCGCAATGCGCGCAAGCCACTGCAGATGACGAAATTCTGCTGTTCGGTTCTTTTTATTGTGTTGCCGAGGCGCTTGAGTGGCTCGCCCGGCGCTCCACGGAGGAAGCTGCACATGGCAATGCTGGATAACGTCTACAAGCAGCGAATGGTCGGAGCACTGGTGTTGGTGGCCTTGGCGGTGATCTTTCTGCCAATGCTGTTCTCGCGCGAGGATGAGCAGCGTCATGTGACGGTGGATGTGCCGTCGGCGCCGCAAGCCGCGGCCATGCCGCAGGTCCAGGTCGAGCCGGTAGTTGTGCCTGAGCCTCAGGTACTGCCCGAGGGCTCTGTGCCAGCCGACGAGCACGAGCCTGTGGTGCAACAAGCGCCATCGACCCTGATCGCACCGGCCCCGGTGGTGGCTCCTGCTCCGACCGTGGCCAGCAAGCCTGCGCCTGTGGCCAAGCCTGCGCCGACACCGGCTCCGGTTCCGCCGCAGCCCGTGGCCAGTGCCAAGCCCGATACCAGCCAGAGCCGGGTCGATGCCAATGGCTTGTCCGTCAGTTGGTCGGTGCAACTGGCCAGTCTGTCGAGCCGTGAAAGCGCGGAAAACCTGCAGAAAACCCTGCGCAGCCAGGGTTATAACGCCTATATCCGTTCCGCCGAAGGCAAGAACCGGGTATTTGTCGGGCCGCTGATCGAGCGCGCCGAAGCTGATCGCCTGCGTGACCTGCTGGGGCGTCAGCATAATCTCAAGGGTTTCGTGGTGCGCTTCCAGCCAGAGCGTGGCTAAGGCTATCCGCTTGATTTTAAAAGCACAGTGAATCGCAGCTTACCGACAGCCAAGCGCTCTGTTAAAATGCGCCGCCTTATCCGTCTGTAGGCTGCACTGTGCCATTTACCTGGGTTGACTGGGCGATCGTTGCAATAATCGCCATCTCCGCTTTGATCAGCTTGAGCCGCGGTTTCGTCAAAGAAGCCTTGTCGTTGCTTACCTGGATCATCGCAGGAGTCGTTGCCTGGATGTTTGGTGGCTCACTGTCCGAGTACCTAGGCGGTTATATCGAAACTCCCTCGGCTCGCGTGATCGCGGGCTGCGCAATCATGTTTGTCGCCACCTTGCTGGTGGGGGCAATGGTCAACTATCTCATCGGCGAGTTGATTCGCGTCACCGGCCTCTCCGGGACCGATCGATTCCTCGGCATGGCCTTCGGCGCTGCGCGTGGCGCGCTGCTGGTGGTCGTGGCGATCGGGCTCCTGAGCCTGGGGCCGGTACAGCAGGATTCCTGGTGGCAACAGTCGCGACTGGTGCCACAATTTCTATTGGTTGCAGACTGGTCCAAGAACCTCATATTGGGGTGGAGCAGTCAGTGGCTGGCCAGCGGTATCAGCGTACCCGCTGAAATACCGTTCAAGGAGCACCTCTTACCGGCCAAAACGCCTCAGTAAGATGGGTTCAGTTCAGTTTCATTAAGTAGGGGTTGCGTCGCATGTGTGGCATCGTCGGTATCGTCGGTAAGTCGAACGTCAATCAGGCGCTGTATGACGCGCTAACCGTCCTCCAGCACCGCGGCCAGGACGCTGCCGGTATCGTGACCAGCCATGATGGCCGGTTATTCCTGCGCAAGGACAACGGCCTGGTGCGTGATGTGTTCCAGCAGCGGCACATGCAGCGCCTGGTAGGCCACATGGGCATCGGCCATGTCCGCTATCCAACCGCGGGTAGCTCGACCTCGGCCGAGGCTCAGCCGTTCTACGTCAACTCGCCTTACGGCATCACCCTGGCGCACAACGGCAACCTGACCAATGTGGAGCAGTTGGCCAAGGAGATCTACGAGTCCGACCTGCGCCACGTCAACACCAACTCCGACTCTGAAGTGCTGCTCAACGTGTTTGCCCACGAGCTGGCCCAGCGTGGCAAGTTGCAGCCTACCGAGGAAGATGTGTTTGCCGCCGTCACCGACGTGCACAACCGTTGCGTGGGTGGCTACGCGGTGGTGGCCATGATCACCGGCTACGGCATTGTCGGTTTCCGTGACCCCCACGGTATCCGTCCGATCGTCTTCGGCCAGCGTCATACCGACGAAGGCGTGGAATACATGATCGCCTCGGAAAGCGTTTCCCTGGATGTGCTGGGCTTCACCCTGATTCGCGATCTGGCTCCGGGCGAAGCGGTCTACATCACTGAAGAGGGCAAGCTCTATACCCGCCAGTGCGCCACCAACCCGCAACTCACGCCGTGCATCTTCGAGCACGTATATCTGGCCCGCCCGGATTCGATCATTGATGGCGTCTCGGTGTACAAGGCGCGCCTGCGCATGGGTGAGAAGCTGGCAGAGAAGATCCTGCGCGAGCGCCCTGAGCACGATATCGACGTGGTGATCCCGATTCCGGATACCAGCCGCACTGCGGCGCTGGAGCTGGCGAACCATCTGGGGGTCAAGTTCCGCGAAGGTTTCGTCAAGAACCGCTACATCGGCCGTACCTTCATCATGCCGGGCCAGGCGGCGCGGAAGAAATCCGTACGCCAGAAGCTCAATGCGATCGAACTGGAATTTCGCGGCAAGAACGTGATGCTGGTGGACGACTCCATCGTCCGTGGCACCACCTGCAAGCAGATTATCCAGATGGCCCGTGAAGCGGGCGCGAAGAACGTCTACTTCTGCTCGGCTGCACCTGCCGTGCGTTACCCGAACGTGTATGGCATCGACATGCCGAGCGCCCACGAGTTGATCGCCCACAATCGTTCGACCCAGGACGTGGCAGACCTGATCGGCGCCGACTGGCTGATCTACCAGGACTTGCCGGACCTGATCGAGGCGGTCGGTGGTGGCAAGATCAAGATCGAGAACTTCGACTGCGCGGTGTTCGACGGCAAGTACGTTACCGGCGACGTCGACGAGGCCTACCTGAACAAGATCGAGAACGCTCGTAACGATGCGTCCAAGGCCAAGACCCAGGCGGTCAGCGCCATCATCGATCTGTACAACAACTGATCCGAGCATTTTAAGAAGACATTAGGAGTAGGCGGCATGAGTCAGGATTGGGATGCCGGTCGGCTGGACAGCGACCTTGAAGGCGTAGCGTTCGATACCCTGGCGGTGCGCGCCGGCCAACACCGCTCGCCGGAAGGCGAGCACGGTGACCCGATGTTCTTCACCTCCAGCTATGTGTTCCGTACGGCCGCCGATGCGGCGGCGCGGTTTGCTGGCGAAGTGCCGGGCAACGTCTATTCGCGCTACACCAACCCCACCGTGCGTTCCTTCGAAGAGCGCATCGCGGCGCTGGAAGGGGCTGAGCAGGCTGTGGCGACCGCCACTGGCATGGCGGCCATTCTCTCGGTGGTCATGAGCCTGTGCAGCGCCGGCGATCATGTGCTGGTGTCGCGCAGCGTGTTCGGCTCCACCATCAGCCTGTTCGAGAAGTACTTCAAGCGCTTTGGTGTTGAAGTCGATTACGTGCCTCTGGCGGACCTGTCCGGCTGGGATGCGGCGATCAAGAGCAATACCAGGCTGCTGTTCGTCGAGTCGCCCTCCAATCCGCTGGCCGAGCTGGTGGATATCGCCGCGTTGGCGGAGGTGGCCCATGCCAAGGGTGCAATGCTGGTGGTGGATAACTGTTTCTGCACTCCGGCCTTGCAGCAGCCGTTGAAGCTGGGAGCGGACGTGGTGGTGCATTCGGCGACCAAGTTCATCGACGGCCAGGGTCGTTGCATGGGCGGCGTGGTGGCCGGGCGCAGCGAGCAGATGAAAGAAGTGGTGGGTTTCCTGCGTACCGCGGGGCCGACCCTGAGCCCGTTCAACGC
The DNA here is from genome assembly GCF_032424515.1 of Pseudomonas sp. JV245A. NCBI lineage: Bacteria > Pseudomonadati > Pseudomonadota > Gammaproteobacteria > Pseudomonadales > Pseudomonadaceae > Pseudomonas > Pseudomonas sp. JV245A. The sequence continues at coordinate 58,472 of NZ_VYKE01000009.1, read as the reverse complement.
CTGGATCTTCCTCAAGGGCCTGGAAACCCTCAACCTGCGGATGCGTGCTCATTGTGCCAATGCCCTGGCCCTGGCTGAGTGGCTGGAGCAGCAGGAGGGCGTCGAGAAGGTGCACTACGCAGGCCTTGCCAGCCATCCGCAGCACGAGCTGGCCAAGCGTCAGCAGCGTGGTTTTGGCGCGGTGGTGAGTTTTGAGGTCAAGGGCGGCAAAGAGGGCGCCTGGCGCTTTATCGATGCCACGCGACTGATCTCCATTACCGCCAACCTCGGCGACAGCAAAACCACCATCACCCATCCGAGCACCACGTCCCACGGGCGCCTGGCGCCTCAGGAGCGTGAAGCGGCAGGCATTCGCGACAGCCTGATCCGCATCGCGGTGGGGCTGGAGGACGTGGTCGACCTGCAAGCCGACCTGGCTCGCGGCCTGGCAGCCTTGTGATCGAGTTGTCCACGCCCCAGGGCGGCGGCAACGGGCGTGTCGCGCTGGTGACCGGCGCGGCCCGGGGTATCGGCCTGGGTATCGCTGCCTGGCTGATCAGCGAAGGCTGGCAGGTGGTGTTGACCGATCTCGATCGTGAGCGTGGCTCCAAGGTGGCCAAGGTGCTGGGTGAAAGCGCCTGGTTCATCACCATGGACGTGGCCGATGAAGTGCAAGTGGCCCAGGGGGTGGCTGAGGTGCTGGGGCAGTTCGGGCGTCTCGACGCCCTGGTCTGCAATGCCGCTGTAGCTGACCCGCACAACATCACCCTGGAAAGCCTGGATCTGGCCTACTGGAATCGGGTCATGGCGGTGAACCTGGGCGGGCCGATGCTGCTGGCTAAGCACTGTGCGCCGTATTTGCGCGCCCATGGCGGCGCCATCGTCAATCTGGCCTCTACCCGCGCCAGGCAATCGGAGCCTGACAGCGAAGCCTACGCGGCGAGCAAGGGGGGGCTGCTGGCCTTGACTCATGCCCTGGCGATCAGCTTGGGGCCGGAGATTCGGGTCAATGCGGTAAGCCCCGGCTGGATCGATGCCCGGGATCCTGCGGTGCGTCGCGCAGAGCCGTTATCCGATGCCGATCATGCCCAGCATCCGGCAGGCAGGGTAGGGACGGTGGAAGATGTGGCCTCCATGGTGGCCTGGCTGCTGTCCCGCAATTCGGGCTTTGTCACCGGCCAGGAATTCGTGGTGGACGGTGGCATGACCAAGAAAATGATTTATCAGGAATAAGGGGGGTAGCGAGTTTGTGGCTGCAAGCCCAAGAGGAGCGCCTCTGGCTCTTGGTGCGAAGTTTCTGCTTGCTGCTGTTTTTGAAAAAAACTTCAAGCCTGCTATTGACTTAGCTTCGTTACCTGCGTAAATTTCGCGGCCTCAGCGAAGCAAAGGGTGATTAGCTCAGCCGGGAGAGCGTCTGCCTTACAAGCAGAATGTCGGCGGTTCGATCCCGTCATCACCCACCATTCCCTGAGTCTCTTTCGCAAGAAAGAGGGAAGCTTCCAAGGAAGCCTCCAACCGACGCGCAGCGGTAGTTCAGTCGGTTAGAATACCGGCCTGTCACGCCGGGGGTCGCGGGTTCGAGTCCCGTCCGCTGCGCCATATTTTCCAAGTCGGGTTCGCCTGACTTGAGATTGAGGAAGCCTCGAAGCTCTTCAATCAGATGATTTAAACGGTTCACATGGACGCAAGTCCAAGCGATACGCAGCGGTAGTTCAGTCGGTTAGAATACCGGCCTGTCACGCCGGGGGTCGCGGGTTCGAGTCCCGTCCGCTGCGCCATATCAGCCTCAAGGATCACTGAACGCCTTGAGGCAACGAGACAAGCCAACAGCTTGTTTCGCATCGATAGCAAAGACCCTGGTCGCAAGACCGGGGTTTTTTGTTTTCGGGATTCGCTCTTTGGCAGCGTCTTTTGCTTGCTGTTGATCGAACACAAAAAAACCGCCTGCTCGGCGGTTTTTTTGTGCTTGCAAGGAGGTTTGGCTTTCAGAAGCCGAGCTTGTCCCGAAGGCTGTAGTACCAAGCGCCCAGGGCGGTGAATGGCGTGCGCAGCAACTGGCCGCCGGGGAAGGGGTAGTGAGGCAGGTCGGCAAAGGCGTCAAAGCGCTCAGCCTGGCCGCGCAGGGCCTCCGCCAGGACTTTCCCGGCCAGGTGGGTGTAGGTCACGCCGTGGCCGCTGCAGCCCTGGGAGTAGTAGATATTGTCCCCCAGGCGCCCAACCTGGGGCAGGCGCGACAGCGTCAGCAGGAAGTTGCCGGTCCAGGCGTAATCGATCTTCACGTTCTGCAGTTGCGGGAAGGCCTTGAGCATCTTCGGTCGGATGATGGCCTCGATGTTCGCCGGGTCGCGGGCGCCATACACCACGCCGCCACCGAAAATCAGGCGCTTGTCGCCGGAGAGGCGGTAGTAGTCCAGCAGGTAGTTGCAGTCTTCGACGCAGTAATCCTGGGGCAACAGGCTGGCTGCCAGCTCATCGCTCAGGGGCTCGGTGGTGATGACCTGGGTTCCGCAAGGCATGGACTTGGCTGCCAGCTCCGGAACCAGATTGCCCAGGTAGGCATTGCCGGCAACGATGATGAATTTGGCGCGGACCTTTCCTTGGGGCGTGTGGACCACCGGATTGGCGCCGCGCTCGATGCGGATTGCCGGGGACTGTTCATAGAGGGTGCCGCCCAGCGACTCCACGGCAGCCGCTTCACCCAGTGCCAGGTTCAGTGGATGGATGTGGCCGCCGCTCATGTCGAGCATGCCGCCCTTGTATTGATCGCAGGCCACGATTTCGCGGATACGCCGCTCATCCAGCAATTCCAGCTGGGTGTGACCGTAGCGCTCCCACAGGCGCTTCTGCGACTCCAGATGACCCATCTGCTTGCTGGTCAGCGCTGCGAATACACCGCCGTCCTTCAGATCGCACTGGATCTGGTATTTGGCCACCCGTTCACGAATGATCCGGCCGCCCTCAAAGGCCATCTGCCCCAGCAGTTGTGCCTGCTTGGGGCCGACGCTGCGTTCGATCACGTCGATATCGCGGCTGTAGCTGTTGACGATCTGCCCGCCATTGCGCCCTGAAGCGCCAAAGCCGACCTTGGCGGCCTCCAGTACGGTCACACGAAAGCCGTTTTCCAGGAGGAACAGGGCGCTGGACAGGCCGGTATAACCCGCACCGATCACGCAGACATCGGTTTCAATCTCGCCTTGGAGCATCGGACGTTCCGGAGCCGCATTGGCCGATGCCGCGTAATAGGACTGTGGGTAGGGAATGTTCGCCATCCTGCGACCTCATGTGTTTAATATATTTTACGAGTGCGCCGATGCTACCTGAGTTGCAAATGAGCTGCCAGACAGAAGAAAAAACTTCTTCATCCCGCGAAAATTAAAAAATTCGCATATTCATAGGCTTAGCTGCAAAAAAGGTGTTGACACCCCTTTGGAATTCCGTAGAATGCCGCCTCACAGCAGGCACGTAGCTCAGTTGGTTAGAGCACCACCTTGACATGGTGGGGGTCGTTGGTTCGAGTCCAATCGCGCCTACCAAACAAAATCCGCTCTGCTGGGCGGTCTAGAAGGGGTTCACCGAAAGGTGAGCCCCTTTTTTGTTTCTGGCCATTTTGATGGCTTTGCACGATCCGCCAAGAAGCCCACTGGCATTGCAGCGCTCGCTGCGATCTTGGCCAGTGATCAGTCGGGGCGGATGTGCTCCTGCCAATGTTCAAACAGCGCCTCGACATTGGCACTGGTCATCAGTGGCATCACTGCTTTCAACTGCTCGCTGCTCCAGTTCCACCACTGCATTTCCACAAGCATCTCGATACGCCGATCATCGAAGCGCTTGCGAATCGTCTTGGCGGGGTTACCGCCGATGATTGCGTAGGGTTCCACGTCCCGTGTCACCAGGGCTCGAGTGCCTATCACGGCGCCATCGCCGATCCTGATGCCCGGCATGACAATGGCTTCGGAACCGATCCAGACGTCATTGCCTATCACCGTGTCGCCTGCGGCTTGATATCCATTCTGCGCGCCCGCGAAGGCCGGTTCCTCGGGCATCCAGTAGAGCGCAACGGTGCTGATCCACTCGCTTCTATGCCCCTGGTTGCCGGCCATGATGAATGCGGCTCCCGAGCCGATTGAGCAGAAAGAGCCGATTATCAGCTTGTCCGCACCTTCCTCGTGGGGCAGGTAGCGCGCGCACTCATCGAAACTATGACCGTGGTAGTAGCCTGAGTAGTAGCTGAAACGACCTACTCGAATATTCGGGTGGGTGACTTGCCGATCAAGCGTGATGCCCTTGAAGGGGCTTTCGAAGTAGTTGTTCATCGGGACTCTGCTCCATGTCTTCAGTGTCCTCTGCATTTGCCGCATCGGTCACCGGTTCAAGATCTTTTACGTATTGCCCTCTGTAGCCACCAACCTGGTTCGGGGAGCCGTCGTGACGATCGGCTTCCCGTACCAGGGCGGGTCAGTCCAGAGGGGTGAAGGCGCTGCCGCTGAAGGTGCGCACGGCATTGCCCCGTTCAACCCGGTGATGGGCGTCACGACGCTGCAAGCGCAGTTCCTGTACGGATTGCTCTTGCCGATCGGCAAGCCGTTGCTGGATCAGTAGACGAGCCAGGCGCTTGTTATCGTGCTGGCTGCGTTCGGACTGCACCTTGACGCTGATGCCGGTCGCTACATGGGTGGCACGTACCGCGGAGTCGGTCTTGTTAACGTGCTGCCCGCCGGGGCCGGAAGCGCGCATGGCCTCGAAGCGGATCTCGCCGCCCTCGGCTTCTTCCAGGGCGCAGAATGGCTGGCCGGCGAAATACCAGTTCTTGCGTCGATGTGCGGGCCGCAGAGGGCTTTTGCAGATCCACAGCAGGGTGCCTGTCCAGCGTCGAGCCAGGTTTGCGGCGTGCTCGCCATCCAGGCTGACCAGCACCGAGCGATGGGCGTCGCGAGCCTGGTTGGCAACCTGCTCGATGATGCCGAGGCGCACGTTCTGCGCTTCGGCTTCGTGATGCAGGCGGCGTAATGCGTGGGTTACTGCCAATTCGCATTCGGCAGGCCCTTGGGCGGAGGACAGCTGTAGCAACATCATCAGCAGCACCCCCGGCGTTTGTAGGTCAGTACCGGTTTGAGTCGGGCGATGATCTTCACCAGGCCGGCGTCGCGCAGGCTGCCCACCACGCTGTCGATGCTCTTGTAGGCTTCGGGAGCCTCTTCGTACATCAGGCCGCGGTCCTCGCAGATCACTCGGCTGCCCAGCTGGGTGCGCTTGAGTTGATCGAAGCTGAAGCGCGTTGCCAGCCGGCCCTTGCAGTCGCTGCGCAGCCACTTGCGCCCGGCGCCGTGCGCCAGGGAGTAGAGGCTGAACGATTGGGGGAGCGGTTGCACCAGGTAGCTGTAGTCGCCACGAGAGCCGGGAATCACCACCGGACCCTGGTCCGATGGCGTGGCGCCCTTGCGATGCAGCCAGCCCGATACGCCGTCGACCTGCGCCGCAGACACCAGGTTGTGATTGATATCCAGCAGCGGCTGGCCCTTGGCCCGCAGATTGTGCAGCAGGCGCTCGGCGATCAGTCGTCGATTGGCCTCGGCAAAGCGCAAGGCCTGGTCGTGCTGCTCCAGGTACTGGGCGCCGGCGGTGCTGGTCATCAACAGGCCGTTGTGGCCGTGTTGGTCGACGTGGCTGCGCAAAATGGCCTCTCCCAGGCCTCGGGAGCCGCTGTGCACCAGCAGCAGCAAGGCTTTCGGGTCCAGTGCCAGTGCTTGCAGGGCGTCGGCGTCATGGACCTGATCGAGTTGTTGCAGTTCGGCGAAGTGGTTGCCGCCGCCGATGGTACCCAGGGAGTGCTCATGACCGCTGACAGGCAATGCCAGTTGCGCGCGTTGTTCATCCCACTGCTCATCCAGGGGCAGGTCGATATTGCCGATTTTCTTTTCCAGCTTGTCGAGGTTGAGGCGAGTGCTGGAGAGGTCGGTTTGCCACAGCGCCATGCCGCAGCCGATGTCGTTGCCCACCAGCGCCGGGTAGGCCACTTCGGTGGAAAAAAATGCCGCGCCCACCGGATAGCCCCGGCCTGGATGCAGGTCGGGCATGCCGACGACCTGGCGCATGCCGGGCAGTTGTGCGGTGGTGTGCAGTTGCTGGAGCGCTTTGTCTTCGATCCAGGTGGTGTCGGAGGCGATCAGAGAGACGCCGTTCGACAAATGACGGATGCAAGTGTCCATGTCCAATTCCTGATTGGAAAAAAATATTCAGGTAGTGGCAGGACGAAGCGGGGGTTAAGCGAAGGCGCTAGCGGGTAGCGGTTGCAGCGTTTAAACCAGGCACGTCCTGCAAGGGGTGATCAGCTGTTGCATGGTGGATCTCCTTGGCAAAAGTGTGGAAAGGGCGCGCAGGTTAATCTTTTGCCCGGGGGCTGGCAATGGTGTGGGCAAACAAAATGCACCTTCTGCGGCCGCTACGGTCGTAAAACCATCACCTTGTTGAATGAGGATGGTTATGCAGACCTTTGGTGAGCGCTTGAAAGAACAGCGCAAGGCGTTGGGGCTCTCCCAGCAGGAATTCGGTGCCATTGGCGGTGTTGAAGCCAACGCCCAGGGCCGTTACGAGAGCGGTGAGCGGGTGCCCAAATCGGATTACCTGATGGCCATCGGGCGCCACGGCGTTGACCTGCTTTATGTGTTGACCGGCGAGCGCTCGCGCTTGTCCGAGGGCAGCCTGAGCCTGGATGAAAGCACCATTATTCAGAACTACCGCCACCTCGGAGATGAGGACCAGGAGGCGATCGCCCAGCTGGCGTCCTCCCTGGCGGAGTGCTGAGTGGGCGCGGGGGAGTTTTTCTGCTGTTCGCGCGCCTTTTTAACGCGGCCTGAGCGATACTCTCGCGTTTTCTGGACGAGGAGGCAGCATGCGGGTTTTGATGGCGGTAATGGTGGCGGCGCTATTGGCTGGCTGTGCGAGCTCTACCATGGATGAAGCTCGGGCCCGAACGCCCAACAAAACCCTGGCCTCGGCCAAGGCTGATCAACTGGTAGCGCAATGTGTGCAGTTCGCCTGGCAGGACGAGTCGGTCTTTGGTGTCGATGCCGCTGCCTATCTGCAACCGGGCAAGGCTGGGGGGTACACCGTGTATACCCGTTCCGCCGAGACTTTTGTCGATATCAAGGCTGAGGCCGCGACGACCACCGTCCACTTTTATGCGGTTGCAGACAGCTATGTCTCGAAGCGTCGCCTGGCGGCGCTAGCGACCTGTCTGTAACGCAGAGGATAGTCACTGGCGTTGGTATTTGACGCTATCAGGTACAAACCCGGCATCGGCCGGGTTTTGTCATTTCTGGGGAAGGGTTTTCAGCTGGTCAGGCCAGCTGTTATTGGCGATCTGTGGAAACACCCAATAAGCCTGTAGCAAAGCGTGTAATACATTGCCTCTTCAAACTGTCAGTTGAAATAAGGAAGTCCAGGGATTAAGGGGGCTGGGGCGGACTTTTGTAAATTGTCCTGAATGGTTAGTTTTTGTGGTGATGAAAAAAGCAGGGAAAAGTGCGCTAAGTTGAGGGTGCTCAATAAGGAGCAGTAGTTAATTAATCAATGGAGTGAAAGATATGAATAAGCCACAGGCTCAACTAAAACATGGTCGCGTTGTTTCTCCGTCCAGCCGCGGTGCGGTAGCGGTAGAGCTGGGGCTGCTGGGAACCTGGCAGGTCAACGAGATGGAAGGCGGGAAAAACTTTCCGGCCCTCGCCGCCGGTCCTTTCCCAAAGCCTTACGACAGCGATGTGGCCAGTGTCGCGCCACCCGCCGACGGTCATATTCTCAGTGGCGGCAAGGTTGATGATCGCGATTGCATCAACTTCACCAACGAGGAAATGTCGAAAAAGATCAACCGGCCCTTCACTTGGCCGCTGGTGAACGTGAACCCGGGCCAGGTGTTCCAGGTGCAGTGGGAATACACCGCCCCTCACGTTACCCGGGGCTACAACTGGTTCATCACCAAGGACGGCTGGGACCCGAAACAGCGCATCAGTCGCGCCCAGCTGGAACCCCAGGCTTTTTATCAGGACTTCTACACCGAAGTGCCATTCGACAAGTTCGGTTCGGTATTGAAAGCCAAGACTCATCATGAAGTTGTGCTGCCCAAAAATAAAAAGGGCCACCATGTTGTAGTACTGGTGTGGATTGTTGCCAATACCGGCAATGGCTTTTATCAGGCTTTCGATCTGGACTTTAAATAAGTTTCAGGTAGTTAACATTTTCTGACAGTTCTGAAGGATTAGAACGTGGATAAGATCGATTTTGCATTAATCAAGAGTCAGGCCGCAGATGCTGCTTCCCTGATGCCGAGCATTGCCGGCAAGAAGGTGCTCATGGGCTTCTGGCACAACTGGGCCGCCGGTCACAGCGACGGCTACCAGCAGGGGCAATTCGCCAACCTGGATCTGGTGGACGTGCCCAAGGAATACAACGTGGTTGCAGTGGCCTTCATGAAGGGCAACGGTATTCCCACCTTCAAGCCCTACAACCTTTCGGACGCCGAGTTCCGGCGCCAGGTGGGCGTGCTCAACAGCCAGGGCCGGGCGGTATTGATCTCCCTGGGCGGCGCCGATGCCCATATCGAATTGCACAAGGGCAACGAACAGCCCCTGGCCAACGAAATCATCCGTCTGGTGGAAACCTACGGCTTCGATGGCCTGGATATCGACCTGGAGCAGAGCGCCATCGACTTTGCCGACAACAAGAGTGTGCTGCCAGCCGCCTTGAAGCTGGTGAAGGATCATTACGCCGGCCAGGGCAAGCACTTCATCATCAGCATGGCGCCTGAGTTTCCCTACCTGACCAGCAATGGCAAGTACGTGGCCTACCTGCAGGCCCTGGAAGGCTATTACGACTTTGTCGCGCCGCAGTTCTATAACCAGGGAGGCGACGGGCTCTGGGTGCAGGAGGCCAATGGCGGGCAGGGCGCCTGGATCGCCCAGAACAATGACGCGATGAAAGAGGATTTCCTCTACTACCTGAGCGAAAGCCTGGCCTCCGGTACCCGCGGTTTCACTCGCATTGCCGCGGACAAGCTGGTGATAGGCCTGCCAAGCAACGTCGATGCCGCGGCCACCGGCTATGTGATCGACCCGTCGGCGGTGAGCAATGCGTTCAAGCGCTTGCAGGGCGCCGGTCACGCCATCAAGGGGTTGATGACCTGGTCGGTGAACTGGGATGCCGGCATCAGTCGGCAGGGCGTGCCCTACAACTGGGAGTTTCGTCATCGCTATGCGCCGCTGATCCATGGCGATGGCGGTGAGCCGGAGCGCCCAGGTGCTCCTGGAAACCTGATGGTACTGGGCACCAGTCGCAGCAGCGTCAACCTGAGCTGGGGTGTTTCCGGTAGTGTGCGGCCGGTGGAGTTCTACACCTTGTACCGCGACGGCAATGCGGTCGCTCGCACTCCCTCTCCGGGCTTCGAGGATCAGGGGCTGAGTGCGGACACCCAATACAGCTATTTTGTGACCGCTACCGACACTCAGGGCCAGGAGTCGCTCCCCAGTCGCAGTGTGAGTGCCAGGACCGCAGGTGGTGCGGTCGATCCGAGCTTTCCCGAGTGGCGCACCAGCCAGCACTACCTCAGGGAGGATGGAGTGACTTACGAAGGCAATCGTTACCTGTGCCTCCAGGAGCATACCTCCAACCCCGGCTGGACGCCGCCCGTAGCGTTCACCCTGTGGAGCAAGGTGCTGCAGGAGCGTCATGGCTGAGTTGTGACGGCCATTGATGAAGTTGAGTGGCCAGGCGGTTCTTGCGGAAGTTGTCGATCCGTGCGAGCCGCCTTTTTCGTTTCCGCTGGCCGGCAACAGCCTGGGTTATGAGCTATTACTGAGCTGCCCGGATGTGTCGATCAATCAAGCGGAGATGAGCTCGATGTTGCAGCAATGGTTGCTGGCGGCTGTGCATTTGCTGGCGTTTGCCAGTGCCTTTGCCGGGGTGCTGGCGCGCGCTTCGGCATTGCGTCGCCTGAGCGGCGGCGCTGCGGCGCCCGGGCAGGTGTTGCGGGCCGACAATGTCTGGGGGCTGATGGCCGCGGTGTTGTTGATCACCGGGTTGTTGCGGGCTTTTGGCGGTTATGGCAAGGGTGCGGAGTATTACCTGCACCAGCCGCTGTTCCACCTGAAGATGACGCTGTTCGTGATCATCCTGTTGCTGGAGGTCCTGCCGATGCTGACCTTGATCCGCTGGCGCATGGCCCTGGGGCGAGGGGTGGCGCCACAGATCGGGCGGGCGCTGCTGTTCGCCCGTATCAGCGATGTGCAGGCCCTGCTCATGGTGTTGATGGTCATCGCCGCCAGCGGCATGGCGCGTGGGGTGACCTGGGCTCAGTTGTAATCATTGGTAAGCGGGGCTGCACTGCGTGGCTGCTTGAGAGTAGGCTCGCGGCTCTATCAATGAGCAATGGAAGCCTTCGATGTTTCAAATGAATGACCTGGTGCCGGAGATGCTGGTCACCGACCTGCAGCGCAGTCTGGCCTTCTACTGCGATCTTCTGGGCTTCAAGGTGGAGTATCAGCGGCCGGAACACTTCTTTGCCTTCCTCTCCCTCAATGGTGCCCAACTGATGCTGGAGCAGGATGACCAGCAGGAGTCGGAGTGGCGCGTGGGGCCCTTGCAGGCTCCATTTGGCCGCGGCATGAACCTGTCCATCGAGTGCCCGGATATTCGCCAGTTGGCAGCCGCCCTGGCTCGGGCGGGCATTGCCTTGCGTCGAGAGATTCAGGAGTGCTGGTACCGTCACGACGAATTGCTGCACGGCGAGTTGAACCTGCTGGTACTCGACCCGGATGGTTACCTGCTGCGCTTTACCCAGGACCTGGGCTTCAAGCCTGTGGAGCCTGCAGCGGGCGCCTGACCGCCGCACCGGTGCGCCGCCTGCAATGCAGCGGCGGCGTGTGTCGGGAATCAACGGTCGGGCTCGCTATCGCGAAAGGGCGATAATCAGTGGTTGACGACAGTCTGATGGGCGGGAATCTGCTGTGGCTGCAACCGGGCGAGGGTGTGCAGGCCGTCTGCGGGGAAAAGCTCAAGGCAAACAAGACAGGCGCTGCGCCAGCCGTTGTGCGCGGGCAAAAGGCTGGTGCTCATGCTGTTCAGGGGGTTTCGCGTTTGTCCGGAGCGGTCAGGCCTGCCTGAATGCGTTGATAGATTTCTTCACGGTGTACCGCGACGTCTTTTGGCGCGTTGATACCAATGCGCACTTGCTGGCCGCTGACGCCGAGAATGGTGATCGTAATGTCGTCACCGATGTTTATGCTTTCACCGACTTTGCGGGTGAGTATCAGCATGATCTTCTCCTTGATAGCTTTGTAGGGCACCAGATTCAAACAGTGCAGAGGTCGGTCTTAGGTATAGATTAGTGCGAAGTTCCACTGAGTGGGTGCCTCTTTCTGACGCGCAGAAGATCTATTAATTCCCAAGGCGCAACTATACATAGGCAATAAATATCATTCTTCCTGTTTCGGTCCGATTTTGTGACGAGGTCTCTCGGGTCATGAGTGCTAAAATCGCCACCTCAGACTTTCTAGGGGTTAGGTTGTGCGCACAGTAGCGATGATGATGGCGGTATTGGCGTTGGCCGGTTGTGGGGAAGGCAAGCGGGTCGAAGCGAACAAGAGCACGGCGGTGGCAGTACAGACCCAGCCGGCCTCGACCGAGCCGCAATGGGATGTGCTGGTGGGCAGCCCGCTTCCCCTGGCGGTGAGTGACCTGACCGGCTGGCTGATCGAGCACGGGGTGATTTCCAATGTGGTGACCGTGGACGGCAAGCGTCTGGTCGTGGTCGGTCCGTTTGCTTCCCAGGCCGAGGCCGAGGCGAAGAAGAATGAAGTGACCGAAAAGCTGGTCAAGGCCAAGAAGCGTGACATCGAAGTCACGGTCATCGAGCATCAAGCCGCGCAGTAAGCCCGTTTCCATAGGCTCAATGATCGCCCGCCACCCGCGGGCGATCTGCGTTCAGCCACAAGCCTTGAGGTTGACTGTGCCGACGAATTCATTGCCGCGCCCCATCACGCAAGCCACGCTCTGATTGCGCTGGCGCTCCCAGGCCTGTACTGGATAGGTCTTGTTCCAGGCTTCGAATAGCTGCCGATCCTGTTTGGAAAGGCGCAGGCCGTACTGCTTGCTCATGTAGAAGTAGGTACGGGCGATCATCCCGCGAATCGAAGGGCGAGGCATGACCTTCTTGGCCTTGAAGTCGACCTGGGTCAGGCACGAACCGTACTGGCCCGATTGTTCCGGCAGCCAGCCGAAGCTGAAATTGCTGCGATCACCATTCACTTCGCCAATGCTCGGTACCAGATTGTGCAGGTCGGCCTCGGCGCGCTGATAGACCGAATCGGTGCGTGTACAGTTCTTGCGACCGCCTTGTTGCCAGCACTGGCGCTGATGGCCGATCTGCCAGGCCGGCACTATATGCTCCCATTCAATGCGTTCGGCGCGTTTGGCGTTCTTGCGCGGAACATAGCCGCAGGCCGCCAGGTTCACCCGGTTACCGTTGTATTTGCAGCCGCAATAGAACTCGGTGGATTGGGGGGCGTAGAGCTTCCAGGCGACTTTCTTGGCCTCGCTGAAGGTGCGGGGCGCATCGGCGTGGGCGGAACAGGCGAGAAACAGCAACAGCAGGGCAAAACAACGGACACTCATCGACTCAATCTTCCTTCGGCACGACCCAGAAAATCTGCACACCGCCATCGTCGCGGTAGGCGAGGGTGACGTTGTCGTTTTCGGCGATCTCCTCCAGCAGGCGTTCCCACTCATCCTGTGGCTCATCGGCGAGGCGGAAGATCAGCGCTGCCTTGGCCTTTTGTGCGGTGGGAGAGTTGATGATTTTCTGGATGCGCACACCCAGGCGTTCGTAGGAGCTGAGGGGCGTTTGGGTCGTGGCCACGGAACATTCCTTATTAAGCTGTACGTGCATACAGTATTTAACTGTAGGGCATTTCGCAACTGCTTAAAATTCAAGAAGTTCCTCTGACAACGCTTTATGCATTTGTCTCACGAGGAGAGCAGATTTTTTTGCATGGGGGAAAGGGGGGAACCACCCGCCCGGGCGGGCGAGTGGTTGCAAGCATGCTCGACCGGGGCCGGTCGAGCAGAGGGGCTGTCAGTATTCCCAGAACATGCGTTGCAGTTCCTTGCTGTCCTGGGTCTTGGTCAGGGCGACCATGGCCAGGATGCGAGCTTTCTGCGGGTTCAGGTCATGAGCCACGACCCAGTCGTACTTGTCGTCAGGCTGTTCGGCGTTGCGCAGTACGAAACCGCCGGCATTGACGTGGGAAGAACGAATGATCTGTACGCCATTCTTGCGCAGTTCCTGCAGGGCAGGGACCACACGGGAAGACACCGAGCCGTTGCCGGTACCGGCGTGGATGATGGCTTTGGCGCCACCTTGGGCCAGGGCCTTGTAGGCGGTGTCGCTGACGTTGCCGTAGCCGTAGGCGATTTCTACGTCAGGCAGGCTCTTGATGTTCTTGATGTCGAATTCCGAATCCATGGTGTGGCGCTTGGCTGGCAGGCGGAACCAGTAGGATTTGCCCTCCACCACCATGCCCAGCGGGCCCCATGGGCTCTTGAAGGCTTCGGTCTTGATGTTGATCATCTTGCTGACATCGCGGCCGGACTGGATTTCGTCGTTCATGGTCACCAGTACGCCTTTGCCGCGGGCGTTCTTGCTGCCGGCCACAGCCACAGCGTTGTACAGGTTGAGCATGCCGTCAGCCGACATGGCGGTACCCGGGCGCATGGAGCCGACCACAACGATTGGCTTGTCGGTCTTTTCCACCAGGTTGAGGAAGTAGGCGGTTTCTTCCAGGGTATCGGTACCGTGGGTGATGACGATGCCATCGACGTCCTTGCTGTCGGCCAGTTCGGCAACGCGGCGGCCCAGTTGCAGCAGGTTTTCGTTGGTGATGCTTTCCGAGGCGATCTGCATGACTTGCTCGCCACGCACGTTGGCCAGTTGGCTCAACTCGGGGATGCCGGCGATCAGTTGTTCGATGCCGACCTTGGCCGCCTGGTAGGTGGCGCTGTTGGCCGCGCTGGCGCCGGCGCCGGCGATGGTGCCGCCAGTGGCGAGAACCACGACGTTGGACAGTTTCTGTTGGGTTTCAGCTTCTTTGGCTTGCAGGGCTGCAGGTAGAAGCAGGAGGAGGGCCAAAGCGCCCGGGGCGAAGGATTTGAAGGCAGATTTCATTATTTTCTCTCTAGTAGTGAGACGGTGCTGATGCAGGTTCATCTAGAAACACCCCGGCGGCAGATCTGTATGCGCCGGGGCAGCGAGGGTGGAGCAGGATCTGTACCAGCGCTACCTTGGCTGGATGACTATTTTAAGTTACTGATTTATATCAATTTTATTTCTGTTTTTATGCGTAAGAAATCATGTGGCGTCCGGGTTTCCGAACGTTTTCAAGGTGGCGCGTTCGGCAATCCGAAAATGCTCGTCACAAGTCCCGGGATGACTTCTCGCTCATCCATTAAAGATTGTTCTGCAGCGGTCGATGATCCTTCTAGGATTTTTCACCAGGAGTTCCCATGTCACTGTCAGTAGGATTTCCAGGGGCAGGAGCCATTCTGATCAATGGCAAGTCGCCCGCGACCATCGATGCATTGAGTAATGCCGCCGCCGAACAGGCGTCTACGGCGTTGGGTACCGACGAGTCGGGCACTTTGCGGGTCGGCTCCAGCAAGCAGGCCGAACAGTCTGAAAGCGAAAGCCCAAGCGAAGACAAGCACGGCATCGTGGTAAAGATGCTGCTCAAGCGCATGCAGGAGCTGCAGCAGCAACTTCGCGAGCTGCAACAGCAACTGGCTGCCGCCCAGGCCGCCAACTACCCAACCCCTGAGGCCAAGCAGACGGCAGTGATGGCCATTCAAGGGCAAGTCGCCGATACCAACGGCGCGCTGGCGGAAGTCTCTGGCAACCTGGTCCGGGAGTTGGCCAAGGAGTCGTCTTCCGGTGGCCTGGTGAACACCACTGCCTGAATCATCAGCCTGTCCGGGAGCATTTTTCGGGCAGGTTTTTCTCCTCGTGGCCGGCTGCGGATGGCTACCCACTCTCTCTGATCGCACTTTGAACAGCGTTGACAAACGCTGGCGAGGTTCGCATAGTTCGTTTTACGCAAACGTTTGCGCGGCCTTCGGAAAAGGATAATCGTCTATCTTTGCAAGGTTCGCCGTCGGCCAGTGGGGCTGCCTACCTGGCGGTTCCGTTTGACGAACGCTGCTCACAATAATCATAAGATCGGAGTGAACCCATGAAGCTGCCCTTTGCTGGACGTCTCCTCGCTGTCGCCGTTCTCGCCGCTGCATCCGCGGCCCTTCCTTTCTCCTCGGCTCAAGCCGATACCCCGCAGAAACCCAAGGTCGCCCTGGTCATGAAATCCTTGGCCAACGAGTTCTTCCTGACGATGGAAGATGGTGCCAAGGCCTATCAGAAAGAGCATTCCGCCGATTTCGACCTGGTGTCCAACGGCATCAAGGATGAAACCGATACCGCCAACCAGATCCGCATCGTCGAGCAGATGATCGTCTCCAAGGTCAACGCCCTGGTGATTGCCCCGGCTGACTCCAAGGCCATGGTTCCGGTGATCAAGAAGGCCGTGGACGCCGGGATCACGGTGATCAACATCGACAACCAGCTCGACCCCGGCGTGCTGAAGAGCAAGAACATCAGCGTGCCTTTCGTTGGCCCGGACAACCGCAAGGGCGCGCGTCTGGTGGGTGAGTACCTGGCCAAGCAGCTCAAGGCCGGTGACGAAGTGGGAATCATCGAAGGGGTTTCCACCACCACCAACGCGCAGCAGCGCACCGCCGGCTTCAAGGATGCAATGGAAGCCGCGCAGATCAAGGTGGTGTCGCTGCAGTCGGGCGACTGGGAAATCGACGCCGGCAATCGTGTGGCCTCGGCCATGCTCAGCGAATACCCGAACCTCAAGGCATTGCTGGCCGGTAACGACAGCATGGCGGTGGGCGCGGTTTCGGCAGTCCGGGCTGCCGGCAAGGCAGGCAAGGTGCAGGTCGTGGGCTACGACAACATCAACGCCATCAAGCCGATGCTCAAGGATGGCCGGGTCCTGGCCACTGCCGATCAGTTCGCTGCCAAGCAGGCGGTGTTCGGTATCGAGACCGCGCTGAAGATCCTCAAGGGCGAGAAAGTCGACAGCGGCACCAATGGCGTGATCGAAACTCCGGTTGAGCTGGTCACTCAGTAGTCATTGCGGCGGTACAACGGCGCTCGCCCGGTTGGGCGGGCGCATGGAGAGTTTCCTATGTCAGTTTCTGCTGCCAACGCTGTCCTATCGGTCAGCGGTATCGGCAAGACTTATGCGCAACCGGTGTTGACCGGCATCGACCTGACGCTGTTGCGCGGTGAAGTGCTGGCGCTCACCGGCGAGAACGGTGCCGGCAAGAGCACCCTGTCGAAGATCATCGGTGGCCTGGTCAGCCCCACCACAGGGCACATGCAGTTCAATGGTCAGGATTATCGTCCGGGCAGTCGCGCCCAGGCCGAGGATCTGGGCATTCGCATGGTGATGCAGGAGCTCAACCTGCTGCCGACCCTGTCGGTGGCCGAGAACCTGTTCCTCGACAACCTGCCCAGCAGTGGTGGCTGGATCAGCCGCCGGCAATTGCGCAAAGCGGCGATCGAGGCCATGGCCCAGGTCGGTCTGGATGCCATCGACCCCGACACCCTGGTGGGCGAGCTGGGCATCGGCCACCAGCAGATGGTGGAGATCGCCCGTAACCTGATCGGCGACTGCCATGTGCTGATTCTCGATGAGCCCACCGCCATGCTCACGTCCCGCGAGGTAGAAATGCTCTTCGAGCAGATCACCCGCCTGCAGGCCCGCGGCGTGTCGATCATCTATATCTCCCATCGCCTGGAAGAGCTGGCCCGGGTTGCCCAGCGCATCGCGGTATTGCGTGACGGCTGCCTGGTCTGTGTCGAGCCGATGGCCAACTACAACAGCGAGCAACTGGTGAACCTGATGGTGGGTCGCGAGCTGGGCGAGCACATCGACCTGGGCGAGCGCCGGATCGGCGCGCCGGCCTTGACGGTGAGCAACCTCAGCCGCTCGGACAAAGTCCGCGATGTGTCCTTCGAGGTCCGCAGTGGCGAGATCTTCGGAATTTCCGGGTTGATCGGGGCAGGGCGCACCGAGCTGCTGCGCCTGATCTTCGGTGCCGATGTCGCCGACAGCGGCACCATCGCCCTGGGCACCCCGGCGCGCCCGGTGAGCATCCGCTCGCCAGTGGATGCGGTGGCCAACGGCATCGCCCTGATTACCGAGGACCGCAAGGGTGAGGGGCTGCTGTTGACCCAGTCCATCAGCGCCAATATCGCCCTGGGCAACATGCCGGCGATTTCCAGCAGCGGCCTGGTCAATGGCCAGGACGAGGAGCATCTGGCGCAGCGCCAGATCGACGCCATGCGTATCCGCAGCTCCAGCCCGGCGCAACTGGTCAGCGAGCTGTCCGGTGGCAACCAGCAGAAGGTGGTGATCGGCCGCTGGCTGGAGCGCGACTGTTCGGTGCTGCTGTTCGATGAGCCGACCCGTGGCATCGATGTCGGCGCCAAGTTCGATATCTACGGCCTGTTGGGGGAGTTGACCCGGCAGGGCAAGGCCCTTGTGGTGGTGTCCAGCGACCTGCGCGAGCTGATGCTGATCTGCGATCGCATCGGCGTGCTCTCGGCCGGGCGGCTGATCGATACCTTCGAGCGCGACAGCTGGACCCAGGATGAACTGCTTGCCGCGGCATTTGCCGGCTATCAAAAACGAGATGCGCTGATCGATGTAGCGGCGCCTAGGAATGCATCATGAAAACTGCAGCAAGCGGCAAGCGAGGCGGCCACTACTACGGCCTCGGCACTTACCTGGGGTTGGCGGGGGCGCTGCTGGGGATGATCGTGCTGTTCTCCCTACTCAGCAGTCATTTTCTGTCCTATGACACCTTCAGTACCCTGGCCAACCAGATTCCCGACCTGATGGTGCTGGCGGTGGGCATGACCTTCGTCCTGATCATCGGTGGCATCGACCTGTCCGTGGGCTCGGTACTGGCCCTGGCGGCGTCGACCGTCAGCGTGGCGATTCTCGGCTGGGGCTGGAGCGTGGTGCCCGCGGCGTTGCTGGGCATGGCTTGCGCGGCGCTGGCGGGAACGGTGACCGGTTCCATCACCGTGGCCTGGCGCATTCCTTCGTTCATCGTGTCTCTGGGTGTACTGGAAATGGCCCGCGGCGTGGCCTACCAGATGACGGGCTCACGCACCGCCTACATCGGTGACGCCTTCGCCTGGTTGTCGAATCCGATTGCCTTCGGCATTTCGCCGTCGTTTATCATTGCCCTGCTGATTATTTTCCTGGCCCAGGCGGTGCTGACTCGCACCGTGTTCGGTCGCTACCTGATCGGCATCGGTACCAACGAAGAGGCAGTGCGTCTGGCGGGGATCAACCCCAAACCCTACAAGATCCTGGTCTTCAGCCTGATGGGGTTGCTGGCAGGTATCGCTGCACTGTTTCAGATTTCTCGCCTGGAAGCGGCAGACCCGAACGCGGGCTCCGGTCTGGAGTTGCAAGTCATCGCTGCGGTGGTGATCGGCGGCACCAGTCTGATGGGCGGGCGCGGTTCGGTGATCAGTACCTTCTTTGGCGTCTTGATTATTTCCGTGCTGGCTGCGGGCCTGGCGCAAATCGGCGCATCCGAACCGACCAAGCGCATCATCACTGGTGCGGTCATCGTGATTGCCGTGGTGCTGGACACTTATCGCAGCCAGCGCGCCAATCGGCGGGTTTGATTCATGGCAACAATCAAGGATGTGGCGGCGCTGGCGGGGATTTCCTACACCACGGTGTCCCATGTGCTGAACAAGACGCGGCCAGTCAGTGAGGAAGTTCGGGTCAAGGTCGAGGCCGCTATCGCGCGCCTGGACTATGTGCCCAGCGCGGTGGCGCGTTCGCTGAAGGCCAAGACCACGGCTACCATCGGCTTGCTGGTACCCAACAGCCTCAACCCGTACTTCGCCGAATTGGCTCGGGGGATCGAGGATTATTGCGAACGCAACGGCTACTGCGTGATCCTCTGCAACTCCGACGACAACCCGCAGAAGCAGCGCAACTACCTGCGAGTATTACTGGAAAAACGTATCGACGGGTTGATTGTCACCTCGGCCGGTGGCGACAGCGGCCTGGCCCAGGGGCTGGCCGGCGTGCGCACGCCGATGGTGATTGTCGACCGTGGGCTGGAAGGGGTGAACGCCGACCTGGTGCGTATCGACCACCAGCACGGTGCCTACCTGGCCACCCGACACCTGCTGGAGCTGGGGCATCGGGACATTGCCTGCATCGGCGGCCCGGGCAATACCAGTGTGGCGCAGATGCGCCTGGCGGGATTCCAGCAGGCGCTGCGTGAGGCCGGTGTCGAGGCGCCTGCCGAGCGCATCCTGGAAAGTGATTTCAGTAGCACTGGTGGTTATCGCGCAGCCGCGCAGTTGCTCGATGGCGGACAGCCGCCGAGCGCGATTTTCGCTGGCAACGACATGATGGGCATCGGGGTGCTGCGCGCGGCAGCGGAGCGCAATATCCGCGTGCCCAGCGAGCTTTCGGTGATCGGCTTCGACGACATCCTCATGAGCCGGTACGTCTACCCGGCGCTGACCACGGTCGGCCAGTCGATCCTGCAACTGGGGGAAACCGCGGCAGAGTTGCTGCTGCGGCGGATCGCCTGCCGGGAGCTGCCGGTCGACCAGCGCATCGTTACGCCGAATATCGTCTTGCGGGAGTCGACGGCGCCGCTGGGTGGCGCTTTCGCCGAATACCGCTGAACCCAACTGATTGAGTACCGATGTATGTCAGCAAAAGTAGTGGTAGTGGGTAGCCTCAACATGGACCTGGTGACTCGGGCCGAGCGCCTGCCCCGAGGGGGCGAGACGCTGATTGGCAAATCCTTCGCCACGGTATCCGGTGGCAAGGGCGCCAATCAGGCAGTGGCTGCGGCCAGGCTGGGAGCGCAGGTGTCGATGGTCGGCTGTGTCGGCGACGATGCCTATGGCGAGCAACTGCGAGGTGCCTTGCTGGCCGAGCAGATCGATTGCCAGGCGGTGAGTGTGGTCGAAGGCTCCAGTGGGGTGGCGCTGATCGTGGTGGACGACAGTAGCCAGAATGCGATTGTCATCGTCGCCGGCGGCAATGGCCAGCTCACTCCCGAGAAGGTCGCCGGGTTCGATGCGGTGCTGCAGGATGGGCAAGTCATCATCTGCCAGCTTGAAGTGCCGCTGGCGACTGTGGGCTACACCCTCAAGCGCGGGCGCGAACTGGGCAAGACGGTGATCCTCAATCCGGCGCCGGCCAGTGGCCCGCTGCCGGCGCAGTGGTATGGCGCGATCAACTACCTGATTCCCAACGAGAGCGAGGCTTCGGCCTTGAGCGGGGTAGCGGTGGACTCCCTGGAGAGCGCTGAAGTGGCTGCCAGTCGCTTGATCGCTGCGGGTGCTGGGAAGGTGATCATCACCCTCGGTGCGCAAGGCTCGCTGTTTGCCGATGGCCAGCGTTTCGAGCATTTCCCGGCGCCCAGGGTCAAGGCAATCGATACCACGGCGGCCGGGGACACCTTTGTCGGCGGATTTGCCGCGGCCCTGGCTGCCGGCAAGAGCGAAGCCGAGGCCATCCGCTTTGGCCAGGTGGCTGCGGCGCTGTCGGTGACGCGCGCCGGTGCGCAACCTTCCATTCCCACGCTGTCCGACGTTCAGGCGTTTATCCCTTCATGAAAAAGACACCTTTGCTCAACATTGCCCTGTCACGCTTGATCGCGTCCCTGGGCCACGGCGATATCGTGGTGATCGGCGATGCCGGCCTGCCGGTGCCCCCGGGCGTGGAGTTGATCGACCTGGCGCTGACCCACGGCGTTCCCGACTTTCTCACTACCTTGAAGGTGTTGCTCAGCGAGATGCAGGTGGAGCGTCATGTGCTGGCCGAAGAAATTCTGCTCAAGCAGCCTACGCCGCTGGCGGCGCTTGAAGGCATGACCGCCGGTGGTGAGCTGGGGCAGCGGCAGCTCATGAACCACGAGGGTTTCAAGGTGCTCAGCCGCCAGGCCCGTGCGGTGATCCGCACCGGGGAGTGCCAGCCGTATTGCAATATCGCCCTGATTGCCGGGGTGACCTTCTAGGCCGCTGTCGGGCCTTTTTCCATCTTGCACAAGGAGTGCGCCATGCGCCGCTATGCTCAGTTGTTTCACCACTGGTTCCGGAGTCTGCTGCTTTTGTCTCTGCTCACTGCTACCGGCGCTCAGGCGGCGGAAAAAATCGATCTGATCATCGACACCGATCCGGGGGCCGACGATGTGGTAGCCCTGCTGTTCGCCCTGGCTTCCCCCGAGGAGCTGCAGATCCGCGCCCTGACCACGGTGGCGGGCAACGTGCGGTTGGACAAGACCTCGCGCAATGCGCGCCTGGCCCGAGAGTGGGCGGGGCGCGAGGAGGTGCCGGTATACGCCGGAGCGCCCAAGCCGCTGCTGCGTACCCCCATCTATGCCGAGAATATCCATGGCAAGGAAGGCATTTCCGGGGTGACGGTGCACGAGCCCAAGGCGCCTCTGGCCAAGGGCAATGCGATCAACTACCTGATCGATACGCTGCGGGCGGCCAAGCCCCACAGCATCACTATCGCCATGCTCGGCCCGCAGACCAACCTGGCGCTGGCGCTGATCCAGGCACCGGACATCACCCAGGGCATCAAGGAAGTGGTGGTCATGGGCGGTGCGCACTTCAACGGTGGCAACATCACGCCGGTGGCCGAGTTCAACCTGTTCGCCGACCCCCAGGCGGCCGAAGTGGTGCTCAAGAGCGGCGTCAAACTGACCTATCTGCCGCTGGACGTGACCCACAAGGTGCTGACCAGCGATGCGCGGCTGCAGAAGATCGCGGCGTTGAACAACAACGCCAGCAAGGTGGTGGGGGACATCCTCAACGAGTACGTCAAGGGCGACATGGAGCACTACGGTATTCCCGGCGGCCCGGTGCATGACGCTACAGTGATTGCCTACCTGCTCAAGCCCGAGCTGTTCACCGGCCGTCAAGCCAATATGGTCATCGACAGCCGCGAGGGGCCGACTTTCGGCCAGACCATCGTCGATTGGTACGACGGCCTGAAGCAGGAAAAGAACGTGTTCTGGGTTGAGAACGGCGATGCCCAGGGTTTCTTCGACTTGCTCACCGAGCGCCTGGCGCGTCTCAAGTAAACCTTGCCCCCGCAGGTACCTGCCTGCGGGGTTCTATTCCCGTTCCGGGTCCTGTACGCCCAGGTGGTCGGCCGGGTATTTCTCGAAGACTTGTTCAATGAAGGCTCGGGCGGACTGGGTGCCCAGTTCCTTGACCAGCAGGTCTATGCCAATGATCGCCAGCTCCTCCGGGCTCCCCGGGCTGTAGGAGCATTGGCCCTGGGGCCATTTGGCTTTGATGTCGGCGTCGATACTCACGGTGGCCATGAAAGTCTCACGAATTCGGATAAGGCGGGCGCCAGGGCAGGGCTCTGGGCGGGTAGTTGCTGCGTCGCAGAGTTAACCATGTTGCCGGGCGTTTGGCACTCCGACTTAGGCATCAGGCGAGTGCTGTGCGACACTGCGGCTTTTCCTGTGCTCAAGGAAGCCTCCGTGCAAATCGATTTGAACCAGCCTGATGCCCTGACCCTGGAGGCGGTGCGTCAGCTGCTGGCGTCTGCCAGCGACAACGTGCATACCCAGTTGCGCGTGAGCAAAACCGGAATTGCCTATATCTCTTCGGGGGTAGTGGGCGGTGCCGAGATAGAAGGTTTGCTGTTTCGCCTGGAAACCTGGGCGGCCGGCTCCGGGTATGTCGGCAAGGTGGCTGCCGCCGACGAGGTCTGGGTGATGCAGATCTTCAATGCGCTCAAACAGAACTGGCCCAAGCCGGCGTTCGACTACATCGACATCTATTGAGCGTCGTTCATATCCGGTGACGATTGTCCCGTGAAAGAGTGGCACCGGCTGAGGCAGACTTGCCCGCTGTTCACCTGATACGGCAAATGGCCATTTGTTTTGAAACCAAAAGCCAAATCGGCTGTCGCACGATCTCTGCTTAATTTTGAAAAGGAGGCTTCATGCCTTGGAAGCTCGCTTCATTCGGAACCTTGTTGGCCGCTGTCGTCCTTGGTGGGTGCAGCACTGCCGGGTCGACAAAGGAGCCTGTGGCCGCTGAGTCCGGGCACACTCGTTGTGAAGCATCGGCCGCCGAATTCGCCGTCGGCAAGAAGGCTTCTCCCGAGTTGCTCGAGCAGGCCCGTACACGCGCAGGCGCGCAGTACGCACGGTTCCTCAAGCCCAACGACATGATCACCCTGGAGTACCGC
Organism: Pseudomonas sp. JV245A; assembly: GCF_032424515.1. Taxonomy (NCBI): domain Bacteria; kingdom Pseudomonadati; phylum Pseudomonadota; class Gammaproteobacteria; order Pseudomonadales; family Pseudomonadaceae; genus Pseudomonas; species Pseudomonas sp. JV245A. Next base: position 35,118 of record NZ_VYKE01000009.1, on the reverse strand, counting down.
TCGGATCGCCTGAACCTGAACACTGATGCCGGCCTGGTGGTGACCCGGGTCAACTGTGGTTGAGGCTGAGGCCTTTGGATCACGCATAAAAAACCCCGTCACATGGACGGGGTTTTTTTAGCTCGCTGAGAAATTACTCAGGGCGAACTTGTGCAGCTTGCATACCCTTTTGGCCTTTCTCAGCCACGAAGGAAACGGTCTGGCCTTCTTTCAGGCTTTTGAAACCGTCGCTTTCAATAGCTTTGAAGTGTACGAACAGGTCGTCACCGCCACCTTGAGGAGTGATGAAGCCGAAGCCTTTTTCATCGTTGAACCATTTTACGGTGCCGGTTTGGCGATTAGACATGGTGTATCTCCAAGAAACATATATTTTCAGTAGTGCTGTGCTGCTCAGGCCAACTGGGCACACCGAGCTATCATAGTCGAAATGTTCGGCTTGGGAGCCCCCCAGAGGCGCTCTTTGCCCGATGTACCTGTGTATTTTGCCATCTGAGTTGGCTGCAGGCCCCGGTTTAAGGGGCTTTGGCGTAAAACAGAGGGTAATAAAAAAACCCGTAAAAGCTGCGTAAATTGTGAAAAAGACCGCGTTTCAGGCTCTGTGGCGAGCACTGGCGCAGCCTGTTCCGGGCATCAGCAGCTTATTTGACCACCCGGCAAGCAGCGATGGCGTCCAATGCTCGGGTTCGCAGATCTGCGCTGGGTTGCTTGGTTTTGCTCATCAGCTCCTTGATCTCCTCGGTGGTGAATTTTTCATTTAGCTTGTCGGCGCCGCAGGCACAGTGCTTTTCGGCGCTCTTGGCGTCGATGTTCTGGCTGGCCGCCGCGGTGCAGTCCTTCATGTAGTCGGCGCGTGCTCCGGCAGGCCATGCCGCCTGTGCACTCAAAGGCAGTAGCAGGGTGAGCGGTGCGGCAAGGGCGAGCAGTTTGATAAGGCGCATGAGTCGGGTTCTCCTGAAGTCGGTAGCAAGGACGACGATTCTCCGGTTATTTGAGGCTCGACGTACATCTCAAGTTCACTTTCAACAATAAAAGACTGTAAACCAGGCTCGCGATAATTTGCTGCACGGCGATTGCGATGTATCTGTGCTAGCATGCCCGGCTTCGGTGTTTTCAAGCTTTGGGCCTTTTCTAGCCCTTGCCGTTTATGCCTCATTAATCTTGATGTGAACCCCAGTCACTCTGGTTCGGTTTTTCGGTTGGCCGCAAGGCTCTTGCCACTGTGAGGCAGGCGTTCGTAGCAGAACGGCCGGACTGAATCGCGTACTGGCTCATCCCAACCCACGTGACCTTTGGTAGGGGTCACCACTAGGAGAGGAGGCGCCATGCCCACTATTACTCTTCCCGACGGCAGTCAACGTTCATTCGATCACGCAGTATCCGTAGCCGAGGTCGCCGCATCCATTGGCGCGGGCCTGGCCAAGGCCACATTGGCTGGCAAGGTCAATGGCAAGCTGGTCGATGCCTGCGACGTGATCGACGGCGATGCAACCCTGCAAATCATCACGCCAAAGGACGAAGAGGGGCTGGAGATCATTCGCCACTCTTGCGCTCACTTGGTGGGGCATGCGGTCAAACAGTTGTATCCGACCGCGAAAATGGTCATCGGTCCGGTCATCGATGAAGGCTTCTATTACGACATCGCCTATGAGCGTCCTTTCACGCCTGAGGATATGGCCGCCATCGAGCAGCGCATGCAGCAGCTGATCGAGAAGGACTATGACGTGATCAAGAAGGTCACGCCGCGCGCCGAAGTGATCGAGGTGTTCAAGGCCCGGGGCGAGGACTACAAGCTGCGTTTGGTCGAAGACATGCCGAACGAGCAGGCGATGGGCCTGTACTACCACGAAGAATATGTCGACATGTGCCGCGGTCCGCACGTGCCGAACACGCGTTTCCTGAAGTCCTTCAAGCTGACCAAGTTGTCCGGTGCCTACTGGCGCGGTGATGCCAAGAACGAGCAGTTGCAGCGGATCTACGGTACTGCCTGGGCGGACAAGAAGCAGCTCGCTGCCTACATCCAGCGTATCGAAGAGGCCGAGAAGCGCGATCATCGCAAGATCGGCAAGCGCCTGGGCCTGTTCCATACCCAGGAAGAAGCGCCGGGCATGGTGTTCTGGCACCCTAATGGCTGGACCCTGTACCAGGTGCTCGAGCAGTACATGCGCAAGGTGCAGCGTGACAACGGTTACCTGGAGATCAAGACTCCGCAGGTGGTTGACCGCAGTCTCTGGGAAAAATCCGGGCACTGGGCCAACTACGCCGAGAATATGTTCACCACCGAGTCGGAAAGCCGCGACTACGCAATCAAGCCGATGAACTGCCCTTGCCACGTGCAGGTGTTCAATCAGGGCCTGAAGAGCTACCGCGAGTTGCCGATGCGCCTGGCCGAGTTCGGTGCCTGCCACCGTAATGAACCCTCGGGCGCTCTGCACGGCATCATGCGTGTGCGTGGCTTCACTCAGGATGATGCTCACATCTTCTGTACTGAAGACCAGATGCAGGCCGAGTCTGCGGCGTTCATCAAGCTGACCATGGATGTCTATGCCGACTTCGGCTTCAAGGACATCGAGATGAAGCTGTCCACTCGCCCTGAAAAGCGCGTGGGCTCCGATGATCTGTGGGACCGTGCGGAAAGCGCACTGGCAGCGGCTCTGGATAGCGCCGGCCTGCCATACGACCTGCAGCCGGGCGAGGGCGCATTCTACGGTCCGAAGATCGAGTTCTCGCTGAAGGACTGTCTGGGTCGTGTCTGGCAGTGCGGTACCTTGCAGTTGGACTTCAACCTGCCGATCCGTCTGGGCGCCGAGTACGTTTCCGAAGACAACAGCCGTAAGCATCCGGTGATGTTGCACCGGGCGATCCTCGGTTCCTTCGAGCGTTTTGTCGGGATTCTGATCGAGCATTACGAGGGTGCATTCCCTGCGTGGCTGGCTCCGACTCAGGCCGTGGTGATGAATATCACTGATAAACAGGCAGATTTTGCCCTCGAAGTGGAAAAAACACTCAATCAAAGCGGATTTCGTGCCAAGTCCGACTTGAGAAATGAAAAGATCGGCTTTAAAATCCGCGAGCATACTTTGCTCAAGGTTCCCTATCTCTTGGTTATTGGAGATCGGGAGGTCGAGATGCAGACTGTCGCTGTGCGTACCCGTGAAGGTGAAGACCTGGGCTCGATGCCTGTCGCCCAATTCTCGGCGTTCCTCGCACAAGCGGTTTCCCGGCGTGGTCGCCAAGATTCGGAGTAATTATTATTAAGCGTGATATGAGACAAGATAAACGAGCTGCACCGAAAGCCCCGATCAACGAGAATATCTCGGCACGCGAGGTTCGGTTAATTGGCGCTGACGGCGAGCAGATTGGCATCGTCTCGATTGATGAAGCGCTTCGTATAGCTGAAGAAGCCAAGCTGGATCTGGTGGAAATTTCCGCCGACGCAGTCCCACCTGTTTGCCGGGTGATGGATTACGGCAAGTCGATCTTCGAAAAGAAGAAGCAGATTGCTGCTGCGAAGAAGAACCAGAAGCAGATTCAGGTTAAAGAAATCAAGTTTCGTCCAGGGACGGAGGAAGGGGATTACCAGGTAAAACTGCGCAACCTGGTACGTTTCCTGAGTGACGGGGACAGGGCCAAGGTATCCTTGCGATTCCGCGGCCGTGAGATGGCCCACCAGGAGCTGGGGATGGAACTCCTCAAGCGGGTTGAAGCTGACCTGCAAGAGTACGGTTCGGTCGAACAGCATCCTAAGATGGAAGGACGCCAGCTGATCATGGTCATCGCCCCGAAAAAGAAGAAGTAATCAACAGGGCACGGCAGGCCTTCTGATTATGTTTATCAACTGAATGCGGAGTATCCGAACATGCCAAAGATGAAAACCAAAAGTGGTGCTGCTAAGCGGTTTCTGAAAACTGCTAACGGTATCAAGCACAAGCACGCTTTCAAGAGCCACATCCTGACCAAAATGTCGACCAAGCGTAAGCGTCAACTGCGCGGTAGCAGCTTGCTGCATCCGTCTGACGTGGCAAAAGTCGAGCGCATGCTGCGCCTTCGTTAATTTTTGGATCAAGAATAGAGGAAGTAACTCATGGCTCGTGTAAAGCGTGGCGTCATTGCCCGTAAACGTCACAAAAAAATTCTGAAACTTGCTAAAGGCTACTACGGCGCTCGCTCGCGCGTATTCCGTGTTGCCAAGCAAGCGGTAATCAAGGCAGGCCAATACGCCTACCGTGACCGTCGTCAGAAAAAACGTCAGTTCCGCGCTCTGTGGATTGCTCGTATCAACGCTGGTGCTCGTAATAACGGCCTGTCGTACAGCCGTCTGATCGCTGGCCTGAAAAAGGCGTCCATCGAGATCGACCGTAAGGTTCTGGCTGATCTGGCAGTGAACGAAAAAGCGGCGTTTGCTGCGATTGTCGAGAAAGCTAAAGCCACCTTGGCTTAAGTACCCCCGACAGTCATCCGGGCTCACCTTTCGTGAGCCCAGATGTTAAACGTCATAAATAGGGGAAGAGCCTTCAAGCTCTTCCCCTATTTTGTATCTGGAGTCTGTACATGGAAAACCTGGATGCGCTGGTTTCTCAAGCACTTGAGGCCGTGCAACACGCTGAAGACATCAATGCCCTGGAACAGATCCGGGTTCACTTCCTTGGCAAGAAGGGCGAGCTGACTCAGGTGATGAAGACCCTGGGCAACCTGCCTGCCGAAGAGCGTCCGCAAGTCGGTGCGCTGATCAACGTTGCCAAGGAGCGTGTAACAGAGGTTCTCAATGCTCGCAAAGCGGCTTTCGAGGAGGCGGAACTCAGCGCCAAGCTCGCCGCCGAGTGCATTGACGTCACTCTGCCGGGCCGTGGCCAGACCTCGGGCGGTCTGCACCCGATTACGCGGACCCTGGAGCGTATCGAACAGTTCTTCACTCATATTGGCTACGGCATCGCCGAAGGCCCTGAGGTTGAAGACGACTATCACAACTTTGAAGCGCTCAACATCCCAGGCCACCACCCGGCCCGGTCGATGCACGACACCTTCTATTTCAACGCGAACATGTTGTTGCGCACCCATACCTCACCGGTACAGGTCCGCACCATGGAGTCGCAGCAGCCGCCGATTCGCATTGTCTGCCCAGGCCGTGTGTACCGTAGCGACTCCGATATCACTCACTCGCCGATGTTTCACCAGGTCGAAGGCCTGCTGGTCGATCGTGACATCAATTTCGCCGACCTGAAGGGCACGATCGAAGAGTTCCTGCGGGTGTTCTTCGAGAAGGAACTGGCGGTGCGTTTCCGTCCTTCGTACTTCCCGTTCACCGAGCCTTCCGCCGAAGTCGATATGGAATGCGTGATGTGCGCCGGTAAAGGCTGCCGGGTCTGCAAGCAGACTGGCTGGCTGGAAGTCATGGGATGCGGCATGGTTCATCCGAACGTGCTGCGTATGTCCGGGATCGATCCGGAAGAGTTCCAGGGCTTTGCCTTCGGCATGGGCGCCGAGCGTCTGGCCATGCTGCGTTACGGTGTCAATGACTTGCGCCTGTTCTTCGACAACGACTTGCGGTTCCTTGCGCAATTTCGCTAGTCGCGCGTCCGTAACGAATCTATTAGGAGAGCAGGATGAAATTCAGTGAACAATGGCTGCGCGGCTGGGTTAGCCCGCAGGTAAGTCGTGACGAGCTGGTAGCCCGTCTTTCGATGGCCGGTCTTGAGGTCGACAGCGTAACGCCGGCCGCCGGTGATTTCAGTGGCGTGGTAGTGGGCGAGGTGTTGAGCACCGAGCAGCACCCGGATGCCGACAAGCTGCGCGTTTGCCAGGTCAGCAATGGTTCGGAGACCTTCCAGGTTGTCTGCGGCGCGCCGAACGTGCGCCCGGGCCTGAAGGTCCCGTTCGCCATGATCGGTGCCCAGTTGCCGGGCGACTTCAAGATCAAGAAGGCCAAGCTGCGTGGAGTGGAATCCAACGGCATGCTGTGCTCCCAGGCTGAGCTGCAAATCGGTGAGGGCAATGACGGCCTCATGGAGTTGCCGGTCGATGCGCCGGTGGGTGAGGACGTTCGCACTTACCTGAGCCTGGACGATGCCAGCATCGAGGTCGACCTGACCCCTAACCGCGGGGACTGCCTGTCCCTGGCCGGCATGGCCCGTGAAGTGGGTGCCTTGTACGCGGCCAAGGTGCAGCGTCCGGAAGTGCCGGCGATTCCTGCGGCGCATGACGAGGTGCGTCCAGTGGAAGTGCTGGCTCCGGCTGCCTGCCCACGTTACCTGGGGCGTGTCGTCCGCAATGTCGACCTGTCCAAGCCTACTCCGCTGTGGATGGTCGAGCGCCTGCGTCGCGCCGATGTGCGCAGTATCGATGCTGCAGTGGACATCACTAACTACGTGATGCTCGAACTGGGCCAGCCGCTGCATGCCTTCGATCTCGCCGAGATCAATGGCGGCATCCGTGTACGAATGGCTGAAGAGGGCGAGAAGCTGGTATTGCTCGACGGTCAGGAAGTGACCCTGCGCAGCGATACCCTGGTGATTGCCGACCATACCCGAGCCCTGGCGATTGCCGGCGTGATGGGGGGGGAGCACAGTGGCGTCGCCGCCAATACCCGTGACGTATTTCTGGAAAGTGCCTTCTTCGACCAGATCGCGGTTGCTGGCAAGGCACGCTCCTATGGCCTGCATACCGATGCTTCCCATCGCTATGAGCGTGGTGTGGACTGGCAGCTTGCTCGCGAAGCCATGGAGCGGGCTACTGGCTTGCTGCTGGAAATCACGGGCGGCGACGCGGGGCCGATCATTGAAACGCTCAGCGAGCAGCATCTGCCATCCGTTGCGCCTGTCACCTTGCGCGCTGAACGCATCACTCAGATGCTGGGCATGGAAATCGACGGCCTTGAGGTAGAGCGTTTGCTCACCGCCCTGGGCCTGACTGTAACTGCCGATGGGGCAGGGCAGTGGCGTGTTGAGGTGCCGAGCCATCGCTTCGATATCAGTCTTGAGGTTGACCTGATCGAAGAACTGGCACGTCTTTATGGTTACAACCGTCTTCCGGTTCGCTATCCGCAGGCTCGTCTGGCGCCTCAAGCCAAGGCCGAGGCCGAGGGTGACCTGCCTGCTTTGCGTCGTTTGCTGGTTGCTCGTGGTTATCAGGAAGCGATCACCTACAGCTTCATCGATCCGAAGCTGTTCGAACTGTTCAACCCAGGCGTCGAACCGCTGTTGCTGGCCAATCCGATTTCGGCCGACATGGCAGCCATGCGTTCCTCTCTGTGGCCGGGCCTGGTCAAGGCGCTTCAGCACAACCTGAACCGTCAGCAGGACCGTGTCCGCATGTTTGAAAGCGGCCTGCGTTTTGTTGGTCAGCTGGAAGGTTTGAAGCAGCAGCCGATGCTGGCAGGTGTTGTATGTGGCAGCCGCTTGCCTGAAGGCTGGGCGCAAGGTCGCGATGGCGTGGACTTCTTCGACGTCAAGGCGGATGTCGAAGCGGTACTGGGTTTTGCCGGTGCTCTTGATGCATTCACCTTTGTGCCGGGCAAGCATCCAGCGCTTCATCCTGGTCAGACGGCTCGCATCGAGCGTGACGGTCGTGAAGTCGGTTTCCTGGGGGCCATTCACCCAGAGCTGGCGAAGAATCTCGGTCTGGACCGCCCTGTCTATGTGTTTGAACTGGTCCTGAGTGAAGTGGCTCAAGGGCGTTTGCCGAAATTCCATGAGCTGTCGCGCTTCCCGGAAGTGCGTCGCGACCTGGCATTGCTGGCGGATCGTGACGTGGCGGCCAGCGCCGTTCTGGACGTAATCCGTGAAAATGCAGGTGAGTGGCTGACAGACCTCAGGCTGTTTGACGTCTATCAGGGTAAAGGCATTGATCCTCATAGAAAAAGCCTTGCCGTCGGCTTGACCTGGCAGCATCCATCGCGCACTCTTAACGACGATGAGGTGAACTCTACGACGCAAAATATCCTCACCTCGCTCGAACAAAGGTTGAACGCCACGTTAAGGAAGTGACGTATGGGGGCTCTGACGAAAGCTGAAATGGCCGAACGTCTCTACGAAGAGCTAGGCCTGAATAAACGCGAGGCCAAGGAATTGGTCGAGCTATTCTTTGAAGAAATCAGGCACGCTCTCGAAGATAACGAACAGGTCAAATTGTCCGGTTTCGGTAACTTCGACCTTCGGGATAAACGCCAGCGTCCTGGCCGCAACCCGAAAACGGGTGAAGAAATCCCGATCACGGCGCGCCGTGTGGTCACCTTTCGTCCAGGGCAGAAGTTGAAGGCCCGAGTTGAGGCTTATGCTGGAACCAAGTCATAACGACGAGCTCCCGGTCATTCCGGGCAAGCGCTACTTCACCATTGGTGAAGTCAGTGAGCTCTGTGCGGTCAAGCCGCATGTGCTGCGTTATTGGGAGCAGGAGTTTCCTCAACTCAACCCCGTCAAGCGCCGCGGAAATCGCCGGTATTATCAGCGCCAGGATGTGCTGATGATCCGGCAGATCCGCGCGTTGCTTTATGACCAGGGGTTCACCATCGGCGGGGCGCGCCTGCGTCTTTCCGGTGATGAGGCCAAAGACGATACGACCCAGTACAAGCAACTGATCCGTCAGATGATCTCTGAGCTGGAAGATGTGCTTGTGGTGCTAAAAAAGTAATTCTCTGTTTTAAATACTTCCACTTTTCAAAAGCTTGCGGTATATTCCTCACCGTTTCCTGAGAAGTGAAACAGGTTTCACGCCTAGTCGGGGCGTAGCGCAGTCCGGTAGCGCACTAGCATGGGGTGCTAGGGGTCGAGTGTTCGAATCACTCCGTCCCGACCATATTTTTCAATGACTTAGCCCAATCTTCACAGGTTGGGCTTTTTCATGCCCAGGGACTTTTGCGGGGGTTCAACCCGTTTTCCTCCTCAAGATGGTCAGTGCCGGCCCTCGCGAATCGGTCGCTGATACTTTGTTCGCTGCCTCAATCAGATGCTGCAGCTCCGGGGTAGAATAGTGGCTCGTAATGCTGCCGTTCTTATGTCCCAACAATGCCTTCCGATCTTCTTCTGTCACGCTTGCTGCACGTAGCCTTCTGCCAAAGGTGTGCTTTAAGTCGTGAATCCTGATCGATCTGAACCCGGGGTGCGCGGGTGTCCGGTGGTCCTTCTCCCACTTGTCTGCTGCGCGCACTCTGGCCTTCTTCCATGCTGAATCATTCATCCGATGCATGGCCGTTGGCCCGAATTGATCTGGCTGTCCATAGGGGAACACCAGCTCCCGGTGTAGGCCGCGCTGACCATCAATGATGGACATCGCTACTTTGTTCAGAATCACCAGGCGTTCATCGCCGTTCTTCACTCCAGCCTTGGCACCTCGTCCGCCAAAACCGGCCGGTATCAGAAACACACTGGTACTGAGCTCAGGCACCCGTATCTCCCAATCCCACCGCAACTTACAAACCTCCTGTTCCCGGCATCCGGTATTGACCTTGTAGAGGGCCATCCTCAACAGGTGGTCCGGCAGTTCGGCAAACAGCATGGATTGCTCTTCCCAGGACAGCGGGTAAGGTTTCCGGCTGGACTTCTTTTCCTCCATCATCGATATCATCGGCACGTTATCAAGCCACGGCCGCTTTTCTGCATCCCGCCACTTGCGATGGCAAAGGTTCAAGATTCTGACGACTCGTTGCAGGGCGATGTTCACCGTCCTGTTCGATACGCCCGGCTTAACCTTTCCCTGCGCCGTCTTGGTCGGCTTCTGGCGGTCACGCACAAACGGCGCCAGGGTTCCGTCATCGATGTGCGTGATCGGCAGATCGCCGATATACGGGTCAAGCTGTTCAAGATGCGAGGCGGATAGCCCGATTGATGGCTGGTCCTTGAACTCCACCAGAAAGCGGGTGGCGGCTTCACGCCATGTTCTAACCTGCCGTACGCCGTAAACCTTTTCCTGCCGAAGCTTCTCCAGCCGGTGGATCAGGTACTGCTCTGCTTCCTCCCTTTCGCTTGCTCCAGTGCTTTCCTGAAGTCGGCTACCTCTGACGACTTTGTCGATGTGCCAAATCCCGTTCCTCTGGTAGAGGCCTGAGATCGTTTTTCGCGCCATGTCTTAACTCCTTGGCGCCCACTGCGGGGCGGATTGTTGTCCTCATTGCTCGCTTTTTCAATTGCGACCGACTGGATGTAGGCATCTGCCCAGGCGTCGAGCTCGTTGCGGTCGAATGCAACACCCTGTTTTCCAATGCGGATTTCAGTCAGGTGCGGCCTGACGGTGTTCTTGAATTCTTCTCTGCACATACCGAGGTATGCGGGAGCCTTCATTGCTCTGATGAAGCGGGGCGCAAGCTCTACGGCCTGCGCTGCCTTTGTATTGGCCATAGGAATTCCTCGCCCGCCATCGCCGGCAGGCTTTCCGATTGTTGAGGGTGTTGTTTCAGATGGTGCTGATCGCCGCCGGCGTTGCGCCTGGCTATGGTTTGCAGCGTTCGCCCGGTCTAGGCCTTTCCATCCAAGTCCTGGCCACCGGGCCGGGCGGACTCTTCACTTCTTGTAGCCGTTGCTGATACGGTTCGCGATCCCTTCCAGGCGCTCAGCCATTCGCCACATGTCGTTGTGGTCGCGGCGTAAAGCCACTGCCGAACTCTGCACGTTCAGGCCTACCAAGATCCAGCCGCCAGCCAGATCAGCCACAACTCGGCTTTCTGCTGGGAGAGTCTTTTTCATTTCGTTGCTCCTGTGTAGATGTTCCAGGTGAAGTAGATCTGAGCGGGAAGGGTCATAGCTGTACCCTTGTTGAGGGATTGGAGCGAAAGCTATGTTTCTATCTAGCCAACTAACCAAAATCTTGCCTGGCTGAAAAAGATCTCCATGCTAGGATCTTAGGAAAAATACTTAATATGGAGATTGCTATGTCGTTGCTGGACTTGAGTACAACTGATTGGTGCATAGTTTCTGCAACGCTGCTTGGTCCGATACTCGCCGTGCAAGCCCAGAAGTGGGTGGAGCGGTCTAAAGAGGGAAGGGCAAGAAAACTTCATGTTTTTCATGCTCTTATGGCGACGCGAGGAGCACGCCTTCACGCTGATCATGTTCGAGCTTTGAACATGATTGACCTAACGTTTTACGGGTCAATTGCTTTAGGACGGTCTTGGAGGCAAAAAAAGGATCAGGATGTACTGAATGCTTGGAAGGAGTATCACGACCACTTATGTACTCCCCTGGATGAGACTTCAAATATTGATGTGTTAATGGCGCGACGAGATGAGTTATTCGTAAATCTTCTTTTTGTTATGGGCCAAGCAATTGGCTATCAGTTTGATCGCGTACAACTGAAGAAAAGCTGGTACTCCCCTATGGCTCACAACCAGTATGAAACTCGCATTGATAATTTGGTCACCGCCGCAACCGACGTATTTGAAGGCAGGAAGCCCATAGTTGTTGCACCCGGTAGTGCAGATATCCCCGAATCACAGAACGCGTAGATGACCAAATCAGGCGGCGGTGGGTTGGTCAGGATCGGCGGGAGCAGCTCAGGCACTGGCTTTTCGCGGGGACGGTCAAGCGCCGGCTTTGCTGTTGGGTTCATGGTGTTACCTCGCCGGGCTGGCGTGACAGTGGGTTATGGGATACTTGTTGCGAGTCCGGCGTTTCGCCTTAACAAGGGGAAGTTGCTATGGCATTAGACGTTCAGCGCGCAGTAGCCAACGCGAAGCTTCATTTTGATTCGATGACCGATGACGAAAAAGCTCGGTGGAATCAAGGGCAACATGATGAGCATCAGAGACAACATGCAGAGTTCAGGGCAGGCTACCATGCTCAAACATGCTATCTATGTGGCCGAGATATCAAGACGATCAGCAAAGAGGAACCATGTCTTCACTGGCTGCTTCGCCGGGGAAAATTTAAAAATAAAGATATAAGGCTGATAGCTAGTAAATACGGTTATTTCCAAATAGCCGCTTATTTAAGATGGTGCGCCAACGAAGAAAAGTTTATGGCGAATGTCAATGATCTTGTTGAGGAAGCGCCTGCCGGTAAAATCCTAAGCTCCACCATCAAGTGGAAAAATATCGAATGGTCGTTCGATTGCTCACCAAACGACTTAGCCGGTCACGCAGGGAGTCACTCTGACTATCCTCATTATCATTTTCAAATGCGGATAGATGGCCGTCAGTTCATAAATTTCAATGATTTTCATCTGCCATTTAGTCGAAAAGATCTATTTGGTCTTGAGTGTATGAGCGTTCCGGGAATGCACTCTGGGTTTGGTGCTCATGGAGCGGGAATGCAAGATGCAATTAATATAGAGCCTGAAGATATAGTTAACGCTACCCTTCGTACGGAAGAGGAGGGGAGTTCAGCATTTCATATGTCCACCGTCGCATTTTCTGCTGACAAACCTATGAGGGGAGAGGATATATATAACTTGATGCAAGAGAGTAAAGCCACCGGGAGAAGCATGGCTTCACTCCTGCATGAGTTTTATAGCGAGAGTGATGTTTCTATTCAAACGACAATTTCGCCTTCCGATGCAGTTCCGGTAATTACATCACGGACAGAGCACAGCAAAAAATCTTAAGCGCGATTCTGTACTCGTTGTTCGGTCCGTCGCATCGGGGCAAGAAGCGCTTTTTACGGTTGGGATATGGAAACGCTCAGCGCCACCGCCACGGGTTGTACCCAGATCGGCATGCTGCTGAGCATGAAGGTTTCGCCGGCTTCTGCCAGGAGTAGGGTGGTGCCCATTACCTGGGCGATTGCCTCGGCCGCGGCCGGGGGGACTGCGTTGCCGATCCGTTCCCGCCAGGCCTGGTCGCTCAGGCCGTCCAGCTCAAGCCATTCCTCGGGCTCGACCAGACTCTGCAGGGCGGCCAGCTCCAGGGTGGTGAAGGGGCGGTGCCAGGTGCCGTCGAGGCTTTCGATTACGCAGGTGAGCTTTTCACTGGGCTCTGGCATACGCGGATCTGCGACGGACCAGCGACCGTTATCCTGGCGTGCACTCGCCGAAACAGCTCCGGCCTGGCCGTTCCAGTCGACAACCCCGTAATGGCCGCCGGTCAGGTAGGCGTCTCCCTTCACCCGCTTCATGCCGGGCATTGGGTCTTGAACAGCAAATGCCCCCTGTCCGGTGGTGCTGCCGGCAATCACAGTACCCGCTGCTTGGTCCCATGGCGTCACTAGGTATTTGCCGAAGCCTTCACCCGGGCGCCGAGGGTCTGCAATGCACTGGCCGCCGGCACTGGGTGACTGGCCACCGGTGACAGTGCCGGCGGGACCTTCCATCTTGCAGACGCGGTACACGTTGTTGTGCCGAACACTTGCAGGTCTAGGGTCGGCAACGCTGAACGTCCCTTGCCCGGGTGACTTGACGCCAATCACCGCACCGCTGGTTTCATCCCAGCGCCGCACGCCGTACTGCTGGTATTGCAGCGCGCCATCCCTGGCCCGTGGGTCTGCCACGGAGAACGCGCCATTGGTTGGGCTGCTCCGGCCGGCGACAACGCCCATTGAGTCGTCCCACCGGTTGACCCCCAGATAGCCGCCGTAAGCCTCGGGCACTATCACGAAGTCGCGCAGATACCCATCCTCGATTGCCAGGTCGTTCAGGCTGCGCCAGTCCTTGCCGGCCTGGACCAGCGCCAGGCGCACCCAGGTTTTCCAGTGCAGTGACGGCACGCGGTGCATGGGCCCCGCGGCCTCGATATCTCCGGCCATCGGCATGCGGCCAAGGATCGAACCCACTGACTTGAGCGTCTTTTTCTCAGGCTCGTACAGGAACGGCGGCACCTTTTCGATGTGACGGGCCACCAGCAGGAACCGCTTGCGGCTCTGGGCCAGGCCGCCGATGACGCCGCAGTCGTGTGTGGTTTCAGCTAAGGCATAGCCGTAGTGGCTCAGCAGCTTGTTGATCTGGTCCAGCAGGTGCCGGCCGCGAGTGGCGAGCCGTGGTACGTTTTCGAAGACGATCAGCGGCACCGGATCATCTGGCCAGGCCTCGCCCATCAGCCAGATGCAACGCAGCGTCAACTCGTTCAGGGCCTGGTATTTGGGTGTGAGGCTCATCTTCTCAGACAGCAGGCCCGAGGCGCCTTTGCAGGGGCTGGAAATGAATATCGCATCGGGTCGCTGATACCCGGCTGCCCGGCGAATGTCCTCTGCCGTTGCCTCGCGCCACCCTGGTGGTGGCTCCTTTCCGTGGAAGCGAACGTATTGATCGCGGGTGAACAGGTCCAGCAGGGTGCCCGGGACGCCGGCGAGGCGTTCGAAGTCGCGCAAACCCACCGGGTCAACGTCGACGCCCCCGATGCATTGCCAGGTGCCCAGCATGTTGCCGACTACGGACCTGGCCCGGTTGAAACCCTTGGCGCCGCCGCCGAGGCCGCAGCAGAAGTGGAAGTGTTTAAAAACTCGCTTGAGCATCATGCGGCGATTTCCTTTTCGGAGATTGTTAAAAGCTCGCAACTAAAGGGTCGATTCATTAATATCTCAACATTATTCGAAGGAGCGATCTGTATGAAGTTAAAATCGGAAGTGATTGGCGGGGGCGTTACGGCAATCTATTTAGTCGGTGTCGCGTTTCTTGTTTATTTAAAAAGGGACTCTTTACATACGTTAGAGCTGAATGCGATTGGTGATTTTCTTGCAGGTGTATTCGGCCCTGTTGCTTTTTTATGGCTGGTGCTTGGTTACATGCAGCAGGGGCGGGAGTTGAAGCTAAGTTCTGAGGCGCTTCAGTTGCAGGCTATGGAGTTAAAGAACTCAGTAGATCAGCAAGTAAAGATGGTTGAAACGCAGCATCTTTCACTTGAGAATCATGAGCGGTCACTTGAGCCGATACTGAGCCTTAAGTGGGATGGTCTTGTAACGGATGAATCTGATGGGTGTGATTATGATTCATTCTCCCTGAATAATAACGGCGGGTACTGCGAAGATGTCCATGTTAACGAGATAGTTTCAGTTGGCAATAAAAATCTTGCAAATTTTGACCAGGTAGAAAGAGGTTCGAGTAAAGGTTTCTTAATTTTGCAGGATGACGAAATTAATGTCGCGCTAGAGATTAATTACAAAAAAATTAGTGGTAAGAAGAATAGTCAGTTTTTTGAGCTTCGCAAAGTATTTAGTGATGGAGACTATGCTTTCATTATTAAGAGGCGACCTTTTCAGGGTGAGGCGTAACCTTGTCGCGGGCACGGTCAAGCGACCGCTGTGCTGTTGGGTTCATGGTTTACTCTTCGATTTATTATCGATTGTGTGAATGTGGTATAGAACGTTAGACTTTCGGAGTTACTTAATTTAAATAGGGGGTGGGAGTGAGGGGCGTTGAGCTAGTTACTACTCTAAGATGGCTATCAGTGGATGCGCCATCAGGCATATACAAAATAATGCCAACTGTAAGCATAGTGGTGGGGCGCGAAAATATAGAGCGGTACTTGCCTTCCGACTTTGATCGGTTTGCTGGGCTCATTGAGTCGACCTATTTTAGATCTGCGAATCACCTTGTTGTTTGCGAGGTTGAGGATTTAGATGCTTGGGATGGCTACCAGAGTGCTGATGAAATCCTTCATGTATGGTTGTTGTATGTGGAGTGGATACTACAAGATTCATGGCTAATTAAAGATAACTGTTTTATCTGTGAGATTGCATACTGCCGCTTCGAACGGTTGGGTAAGGTTAATTGGGCAAACAATAACCTATATGCTCAGGCATCAACCACTCAAGGGTTTAGGAATGCGATGGTGACGTTTGATCGTTCTGAGCTTGAGTTATGGGCGGATAAAAGCATTTTGTTACGAACCAGACTTCATGAAACTGGATATCGAATTACCACGTCGGTAATAGATAAAGTAACTACTAGGTTTGCAAGGTTTCTGAACTTCGTTAATATATCCCGATGCGCCTCTTCTCCCGCGATGAAGATTGCGCAGATGTGCAGCGCGTTAGAAAGTCTTTTTTCTACTACGACCACTGAGCTTACCCATCGACTGTCCGAGCGTGTTTCCTTCTTTGTTGGAGGCACTCCAGAGGAAATGGAGTCTAATTATCAGTTTATGAAGAAGGTTTATTCTGTCCGTTCGCAAGTTACCCACGGTGCTCCAGTGAGTAAGTCATTAGCTGGAGAAATTTCATCGCTTAGTGAAAGGATGTTGGAACTTCAAAGGCTAATTACCTTCAAAATTCTTGAGGATGAAACGGCAGGTGTGGTAGTTGGCGGAAAAGATGAAAATATTGAATCATACTTTCGAAAGTGCCTGTTTTTCGGAGTTCACTAACTAAAATCCGAGGCCCGGCTCATAACAATTTTTACTTCTGGCAAAAGAAAGGCGCCCGTAGGCGCCGTGTGGTGTGCGTGGGAGGCAGTCAGCTGGCTTTCTGCAACTGCTGGTCACTGCCGGCAATACCGTTCTCGATCCAGACCGCGTTGATTTCTGGCGGCAGCTTGGCGGGCTTCTCTTTCAAGGTGCCGCAGACAATGGCGCTATCGAGGGTGCCGACCTTGTTGGCCGCCATCAGCAGGTGGAACAGCTGACCGCGGGCTGTCAGGGGTGGAGGGTCCAGCACGTCGAAGCGGTCGAGGACTAGGTTGGTACACGTATTCGCAGTTGTAGTTGCTCATGGCTTTCTCTGTTTGTGAGCCGCCCTCGTTGGGGTGGCGCACGTCAAGAAGTGTGGACTACGCTACTTTGGCCAAATAGGCATATGGACTACTTCAGGGGAAATCATGGACGTGTTGAGAGCAGAGTTTGCGAGGGCAATCGAAGAGGCCATCCAGGAGTGCCATAGGATCAAGTACAACCCGATCATATGGGAAAGGATGAACAGACAGCACGGGCCAGTCGAAGCGGCCATCAAGCTTGTAACCTCAGGCGATTTTCAGACTGGTCTCAAGCGATTGCTTGCAGAGAATCGACCCGAACTGACGGTTGAGTCACACGTGCTGCAGTCAAGATTCTCGGCCCTATTTGATAACCGATTGAAAGAGCTTGCCCAGTGGCGCCTGGACAACGCACTTCGGTAGCGCTGGATGGTCAGGCCAAGTCTGCGAGAGGCAGCGTAACCTGGGTTTGATCGACCGCTCCGGCAGGGCGAATGGTGTTGAATCCTGCCTCTACCGCCGACAGGGCCTCGATCCAATGGCTTTCGCGCTGAGTGATGTAGGCCGCTCGGTTGGTGCAGTCTGCCGGGTAGACGATCACCTCGATCACGGAGAACTCCCAGTCGGTTATATCGGATCCGCCGAGCGCTGCGTGGAACTTGCAGCTGGTTGGGTTGCTCAGGTGCTGCCACCAGCGCAGAGTGAACGGCTGAGTGGTCTGGCCGACGTAGGCTCGTCCGGTGGACTTCTGTCGGACCTGGTAGATCACCGCTGGCGCCCGGCCTTCGTTGACCAGGCGGAACCCCTGAACATCTCGAAACCGCGCCGCCTGCTTGCAGGCTTCCGTGCAGTAGTCATGGCTGGTGGTTTCGGTGTTTGGGTCGTTGTACTTGTCGATCAGCTTGAACACCGTGCCGCACTCCTTGCAGGCGGTGTCCTCAAAGCGGCGCAGCAGGTAGGTGTCGTGCTCGTGCAGTTCCTGGATGTGCAAGAGGTAGGCGTGATCGGTCATGTCTGTGCGCAACACCCTCTGCGGGAACTGGCGCTCGTACAGCTCCTCGATCTGCGCCTTTGCCAGCTTGCGGTTATCGGCCTCCGCCATGCCGCTGAACACCGGCGGCCAGGCCCATTCTGCTTCGCGGTTTGGTCCGGCCGGCTGGCGTCCCTTGATCTGGTAGTAGAACTTCGCCATGGCTTTCTCCATGCATGCGCCGCCCTCCGTGGCCGGATGCGGCATGGTGGCTATTTGATGTTAGAATCCGAGGCTGACAAAGCTGCAATTTATGTATTTGCAGATGACTTATTTGAAATCAACATAGGCTGATAATATTCATGGCACCTAATAATGCTGAGGCTTACGTCCGGTCAAAAGCGAGGGAGAGGAAGAAGCAAGCTCGTGAAATGATTTTCGCTGGGCTTGTGGCAATACTTTCGGCCATTACCGCTGCCCTTTCATTCTCTGGTTTCCTTGATACAAAAAACAAAGCCACAGATGCAGTTGAGGTCGTGGTTTCAAGTTTCGGTAAACAGTATGCATCTGCAGATAGTCTAAATGGATTAAAGGCTCAGTTAGATGCCTTAAATAGTGAGATTAAATCTCTGCAGCAAGTTAAATTCCCAAGTCAACCTGAGGTGGATCTAGCTCCTATAGAGGCTAGGTTATCCGCATTGTCGAAGCGCCTGTCGGATCTTGAGACCGCTATCACTTCTGACCCCGTTAAAGCCCTTACATTGCCGCTTATGAAGCGAGACTATGAAAATCTTTCTAAGGCTGTTCTTCAAGACAAAGTTTCTATGAGGGAGGATTTGAATCGAATATGGCAATTTATTTTTCTATGTCTCGGTGGGCTAGGATCTATAGGTGTCGGTTTATCGGTGTGGTGGGTGAAGAGCGTCAGCAAACAATCCGATAAGCCTGCTTAAGTTAGACTGATACTCTGTTGGCGCTGGCGGTGATACATTTCATGCTGCTTTCTGCTGACTCCAGAAGCTGGCAGCGGCAAAGATCTTAGCGGCCTCTACTTCGTCAAGCGTTGTGTCGGTAGGGATGGCGATTCATTCTTGGTGGCGTTGTTTGTCGTTCATGGTTTTCTGCATGCATGCGCCGTCCTCCGTGGCCGGATTCGGTGGCGTGAAGTTGGTTTGTGGTCTATTGATTCATGGGCCGGAATGAAGCCGGATTACGGAGCGAATCGAGTGAACGAGCAAAAATTTACTGTTGGTGATCTGCAGCGCCAATTGCGCAATCTGGACCCAGAGGATGAGCTGCAATTTGACGGCGGCGTCACTTTGGACTACCCCCATTCCAATAGACATTTCCCAGCCTCATAACGAGGCGCTTTCAAAGGCCTCGGGGCTGACGCCACCCAAGTGGCTATGGCGACGGGTTCGGTTGTAGAAAACCTCGATGTAGTCGAATAAGTCGGCCCGGGCCAAGTCTCGGGTTTTGTAGATGCGTTTGCGGATGCGCTCTTTCTTCAAGCTGCTGAAAAAGGACTCGGCTACCGCATTGTCCCAGCAATTTCCACGTCGGCTCATGCTGGGCTCCAGGTTGTTGGCAGCGCAGAAACGCTTCCAGTCATCGCTACCGTATTGGCTGCCCTGATCGGAATGTACGATGACGCGCGTTTTCGGTTTTCGCCGCCAAAGCGCCATAAGCAAGGCGTCCAAGGCAAGTTCGCGAGCCAGCGTTGGCTTCATAGACCAGCCAACCACCTTGCGCGCATACAGATCCACTACCACTGCCAAGTACAGCCAGCCTTGCCAGGTTCGAATGTAGGTAATGTCGGTCACCCACGCCTTATTGGGGGCGTCGACGGTGAACTCCCGATTGAGATGGTTGGGAGCGATGATTGAAGGCCGCCCGGTGATCGGCCGGGGGGCCTTGTAGCCACGCAGTGCCTTGATCTTGTGCGTGCGCATCAAACGGGCAACACGGTGCTTACCGCAGGTTTCGCCCGCTTCCCGAAGATCGCCAAAGACACGTCGTGCGCCATAAACACCGCGACTTGCCGCGTAGGAACTGCGAATCAACTGGAGCAGTCGGTGATTGTCCTGATCGCGGTCGGAAACGGGCTTGTGCAGCCATTGATAGAACCCAGCACGAGCAATCCGCAGTACTTTGCACATTGTGGTAATTGCGTGCTGATGGCGATGCTCGTTCATGAAGCGGTACTTCACTCGGGCTCCCTGGCAAAGTACCGCGCGGCTTTTTTTAAAATATCCCGCTCCTCTTCAAGGCGACGCATCTGGGCCCGCAGTCGCAAGATTTCGCTCTTGGCTTCCAGTAGTTCGCTGGCTTGCTTCTCCGACTTGTCGGGAGTGACGGCCTTTACCCATTTGTAGAGGCTGTGAGTAGAGACGCCGAGGCGTGCGGCAATTTCTGCCACTGAGTATCCGCGTTCGATGACCTGCCTGACGGCTTCGGCCTTGAATTCCGGGGTGAATCGCTGGGTGCTCATAGACTTCCTCCTATGCTCAAAGCGTAAGCCGGGGATGTCTATCGTACCGGGGGCAGTCCAAATGAGCTTGCAAGGTGTCTAGAGAATCCGGGGCGATTCAAGGCCTCACATCAACGAGGCCTTTTATGTCAGAAGTTTTTTATAATGAAATCAAGCTCTGTTGTGACTTTGTTGCGGACGAACTGTCCGACCTTTGCCTGTCGGGTTACGATCTTTGGCGAGGAGTTTGTGACTGAGCATGCTCTAACGAATTAACCCAAATCTGTCTTTACAGTTGCATTTCAGTGAACAAGTTTGTCCGCCATGCATTGTCAGGCTGTTTTCGGCTAAGGTAGTTTGTGCGATACCAATCACCTCGTAGCAGTTAATTCTGATTTTCTCTCAGGCCCCATGCTCATTTTTTAAAATCATTTGTTAATGAATGACATCATGAACTCCTTGCTGGCATCTTTATGTATCTTTCTAGCTAGGAGCATATTGCTATTTATGATCTTGTCGAAGTCTTCGTTCGTTAGTACTCTTGGGTACTCTGGTCCGCTAACCCAGTCAATGTACCTCATGGCATTGCTTCTTAATTCTTTGTTGTTGTAGATCAAATTGTCATCGCTTGACTTTATGATAGTATGAAAAAAGATTTCATCTGCACAAATTGACTTTTCGAACATCGAAAAATACCAGTCGTGAGAAGAGATGAAATCCAGGATATAGCCAGTGGTATATTCTGTCAGGCCAAACCAATTTGTACCTTTATACATGGTTGGGGTTTTGTAGAGGTTTGAAAAATAGCTCTTGTTTTTAAAGAGATATTCTCTTGTCAGACGATGGAGTACCCTCAAGGCTCTGGATTTTATATCTCTGCTTCGACTGAAAAAAACATCGGTGTACTTATATTTTACCCGCTGGTGAGGGTCGATGTAGGCTCCTCTTTCATCTTGGTAGTGTATGAGGTTGTAGCCTGCATTTTTTGTTAGAAATTCGTTGAATTGGCTGTTTGTTTGTATGGGGATGTCGTCGCCGGACAGTAGGAAGAAGTAATCATATTGATATTTTCTTGAGAATTTCATCAGGTTCAAGGTGGCTTCTATTTGGGAAACCCCTCCCCATTTCACATCAACTCTATCTTCAATTAATATTACATTTTCCTTTTTCAGGAATTCAAAGTCGTGAATTGCGGATTTTTTGTCGACATGGATTAATATAGTGTTGTCATCAAATGATGAGAAATAGTTGACTGTGTGTATTAATGGATTTGTTACTTGGTGGCAGGTTATTGCTAATACTTTTTTCATGTGCATACTCGAAAATCAATAGCTTGCTATCAGACTTGTGTTTGTTCGCGATAAATCTACAAAAGCAAGCTTTATTCCGGTCCTTGTTAGGGAGATAGCAAGCTACCTTCTGCCCGGGTTTTGCTGAATAAAGCGCACTCCGGGCCCTTGTCATGGCCAGGAATAATAACTTTTTCTATCAGAGTTGTAAGGTCATGTCACCCGCGAGAGGGGTTAAAGCTGTTCCTTGAATGCCGCTCGTTCAACCTTGAAAAACAGATTCTCCTGAGTACCGCCATTCACCTGCTTCAGGACGGTGTGCGACAACTGCCCGCCGATTTTCTCCATGGCTCGCTGTGAGCGGATATTCGAACCCGCAACATGGAACCAGACGGTGTCGACCCACTGAAAGGCGTGCCCGAGCATCAGGTACTTGAGTTCCTTGTTGGCACTGCCCCCCCATTTTTCGCGCGCCAGAAAGGTGTAGCCGATGGCAACTTCACGCTGGTCCTCGTTGAACTCGTAGTAGCGGGAGCTGCCTGCAACCTTGCCGCTGTCGCGGTCGATCACGATCAGGGTGCTCCTGGCCGCCAGTGCGTCGTCGAACCATTGGCGAAATACCGGCTCCTGATAGCGGGTCGAGCTTTGGTGCTGAGCCCAGATCAAGGGATCGCAGGCGACGCCATACAGCGCCGCGAAGTCCACGGCCTCAAGTGGGCGCAGTTCAAGTGATTCACCAACGAGCAGGGGCGAGAGGGGCAGCGATTGCATCAGTGGTCTCCAAAGGACGAATGCATCTGTTTCGTTGCGCGAGGCTTGCTGGATGAGCAATATGCTCCGGTTGCATCACGGCTACGCGAGAGCCGGAACCTTAACAAGGCTCTGGCAGGCCTGAATAGCGCGGCACGGCTGCTGTTGGCCGCGAGTATCCCTGATCGGTCTGTGGCGCATCACCTGGTCAACCCCGCGCAATACTCAACAAGAGCGAGAGCGCTCTGAGCACATCAATGGATGGCAATGCGACGATGAAATACCCCATTAGCCTGTTGGCATGCACGCTCTTACTGGCCTCGCCCGCGTGGGCGCAGGGCAAGCGGGTGATTCCGGGCAGCGAGCAGGTCGAGGCGGGTTATCTCTCGTCGCAATTGTTGCTGAAGCCCTGTACGGATGTGACGACGCTGGGCTTCAGCGCGGACGACAGCGCCCTGCACGATGCCGCCGCCGCGCGCCAGGCCTTGCCTGCGGGAACCTGCAACGACGCAGCGCTGGTGGAGAAACTGTTCAAGGCGCGCTTTGTGCAGTACGGCTCGATCACGCAGGTGTTCACCCCGTGGCAATTGGCACGGCAGGTCGACAGGCAGAACCGCGCCATCAGCCGTTGCCCGGATACCCAATGCCTGGGCCGCGAGCTGGATGCAGTGATTGCCGCGCTGGCGCCGGTGTATCTCGGCGCCCGCCGGGCCTGGCCCAGGGGCAAGGGGCTGTGCGCCAGCGAGCCGGTGGACAGCCCGGCGAACCAGGCCCTGGCGGTTCTGGGAGCCGACACCCGTCAGCAGATCAATGCGCAATGCGCACAGGAGGGGGTGATTGCCACAACCTGCCGCGGCCCCCATGGCCAATTGCTGTTCTTGAGCTGTGGCATGAGCGGCAATCAGGTCAACTCAAGCCAATGGCTTTATCGTGCCGGCAAGGCACACGCCGAGCCGCTGTTCGCCGTCGAGGATGGCCCCCTGGGCGTACTGGCGACTTCCTGCAACGGCATGCCCGACCTGATGACCAGTGCACGGGTCAGTGCCGGGGAGCACAACGACACCTTCTACCGGTACGACGGCAAGGCCTATCAGCAGGTGTATTCCTACATCAGCACCTTTGTCGGTATCGATGCCAACGGCAATGACCTGGCCATCGCCCAGGCCGGCGCACTGGCCAAGGTCGCGTGCCGCTAGGGGGCGCGCATTGCTCACAGCGCGCGGCAAAGATCAAGATTGACCTCCCTGGCCGACGCCCAGAAGATGCGGCCCTTCGTATCCAGTCTCGGGAGAGGGCATGCAGGCTCATGACGCTTACTTCACTATCGACGCCGAGGCGCTGCAGGACCGCTCCCTGGCCGAGCTGGCCGCCGGGCAGCCGCTGCCGCTGCGCTGCGCAGGGCTGGACCTGAGCGGCCAGGACCTGTCCCGCATCAGCCTGCCCGGGGCCTGGTTCGAACGCTGCCTGCTGACCGGCGCCGATCTCACCGCGGCCAACCTGATCAATACCCGCTGGACCAGCTGTCGCGGCGGCCAGGCCAACCTGCGTTCTGCAGTGCTTACCGATGCCCGTTTCGAACGCTGTGACCTGAACAACACGCAATGGCAGCGCAGCAAGGTGGCCCATGCAAGCTTCGATGGCTGCAAGCTCACCGGCGCCCACTTCGGCGACGTGTCGGCCCTGGGCCTGAGCTTTTCCGACTGCCTGCTCAACAGCGCCATGCTCTCGGGTATCTCGTTCTACAAGTCGCAGTTGCACAACATCGATTTCAGCGAAGCCGACCTGACCTACTGCGACTTTCGCAAGGCGGTGTTTGTCGACGGCGGCAGCCTGTCCATGGCCCGGGTCAACAATGCCCGCTTCGATGACGCCGACCTGCGTGAAGCCAGCCTGCATGGGCTGCGCCTGGTGGATGCCAAGCTGTTCAAGGGGGCGATCATTTCCCGCAGCCAGGCCGGCATGCTCCTGGCCGGGCTGGGCCTGACCGTGCTCTGACTAGAGCCCGGCCGCTGCGGGTTGGGCTTGCAGCAATTCGTCGAGCACCCCCATGAAGGCTTCCACCAACTGGCTGCGGCCCTGCTTGCGGGTCAGTACCAGCAACTGGGCGGTGGCGCTGGGGTCGGCGAGGGGGCGGTAAGTCACGCCTTTTTTCGCCAGGGTCTGGGTGCAGCGGGGCACCAGGGCAATGCCCTGGCCGGCGGCGACCAGGGCGATGATCGAGGTGATCTGCCGGCCGCTGGGGCCCGGGCGCAATGGCAGGCCGTTGCGTCGGTAGAGTTGTTCGATGGCTTCGTTGAGCCCCGAGCCGTAGTCGGCGGGAAACAGGATCAGCGGATGCTCGCTAAGCTCGGCCAGAGTCACTTGTGCCTGCGCGGCCAGGGGGCTGTCGCTGGAGATCGCCGCCACCAGCGGTTCGTCCCCCAGGGACAGGGACTGGATATCGCTCTGCTCGCTCGGCGGTTGCATGCGGCTCATGCCGATGTCGATGCGCCCGTCGACAATCTGCGACCACTGGCTGACCGAAGCACCTTCCACCAGGGTCAATTGCACGTCCGGGAAGCGTTGGGCGAAGGCCTGGATCGCCTGGCTGAACAGGTCCGAGAGGGCGATGGAACTGGCGTAGCCCAGGGCCAGTTGCCCGGCGCAACCTGCAGCCAGCTTGCCGGCCATGACCTGGGCCAGGTCCACCTGTTCCAGCACGGCCCGGGCGTACGGCAGGAAATGCCGGCCCTGGGCGGTGAGGGTCACGGTGCGGCTGGTGCGGTCGAACAGGCGAAACCCCAGTTCGGTTTCCAGGGCCGAAATCTGCCGCGTCAGCGGCGGTTGCGCCAGGTGCAGGCGCAGGGCGGCGCGACCAAAATGCAGCTCTTCGGCGACCGTCAGAAAATAACGCAACTTGCGTAGATCGAGCATCCTGTTCCCTGGGTATTGATCGGTCGGAATTCGGTATTGGTCTTGGCTTGGCGACGTATTTTATAAAGGCCTTTGGTCATAAAACGAGAGGTTTCATGAATTCGCGTCAGCATTGTGCGCGCATCGCCCTGTTTCTGTGTGGTTGTGCGGCATTTCTCAACCTGTATGCGACCCAGGGCATTCTCCAGGAATTTGCCCAGAGCTTTCAGGTGAGCATCCGGGAAGCCGGCTGGAGCATCACCGTCACCACCCTGGCGGTGGCCCTCACTGCGCCCTTTGTCAGCCGCTTTACCGGGCGTTTCGATCAGCGCCGGGTGATTGTGGTGGCCGCGCTGTTGCTGGCGGTGCCGGCGGGGCTGGCGGCCTATGCCGGCAGTTTTACCCAGCTGCTGGTCTGGCGCCTGGTGGAGGGCATGCTGATCCCGGTGGTGTTCGCCACCAGCGTGGCCTACATCGGCGACCGCTGGAGCGGCGGCACCGTGACCGAAGTCACCAGCCTGTATGTCGCCGGCACCGTGCTGGGCGGCTTTGCCGGGCGTTTTGTCACCGGTTTCATGACCGAATACGTTGGCTGGCGCGAAGCCTTTGCCTTGCTCGCGGGCCTGAGCCTGCTGATCGGGGTGGCCATTCATTTGCTGCTGCCGGCCAACCCGCCCCTGACCGCGCCCCGGGCATCCGGCGGCCTCAGCGCCCTGCGCGAGCTGTGCCGGCGGCCCTTGCTGGCGGCCTACGGCGTGGGCTTCTGCGTGCTGTTCTCGCAAGTGGCCACCTTTACCTACGCCGGGCTCTACCTGAGCCAGGCGCCGTTCGACCTGGGGGCCGCAGCCCTGGGCGCGATCTACAGCGTGTTCCTGCTGGCCCTGGTGGTGATCCCCATCGCCGGGCGCCTGAGCAAGTCGCGGCCCCAGGCCGAGCTGCTGGTGGCCGCGGCGTTGCTCGGGGTCTGCGGTTCGGCCCTGACCCTGCTGCCGTCGCTGTGGCTGATCGTGCTGGGCCTGGCCCTGAGTTCCACCGGAGTGTTCCTGGCCCAGGCCGCCGCCAACTCCTTTACCACCGCCACCGCCCGCCACAACAAGGCCGGCGCCGTGGGCCTGTACCTGACCTGCTACTACCTGGGCGGCAGTTTTGGCGCCGTGGTCCCGGCCCTGCTCTGGAGCCACTGGGGCTGGCAGGGCTGCGTGGCGCTGATCGTGCTGTTCCAACTGCTGTCGCTGCTGATTGCCTGGGGCGGCTGGAAGCCCCTCGAACCCCAAACCCCGGTCGCGGCTCGCGAACCGTCCAACCCGATAGATTCATCATCCAACAAGGAATACGTGAGGTGACCATGAATAACGTACTGACCCGGCAGAGCCAGTTGCTGAAGATTGTCGAACCTGTGTTGAACGACATGCCGGCCAGTGTCTTGAAGCATGCGCTGTTCGAGGCGTTCTGGAGCGAAGAGGGCGCCCTGGTGGACATCGAGCATGCCTTCGAGAAGCTCACCTCCCGTTGCCACGAGCCGGCGGTGCTGCGCAAGTTCTTCGCCAGCTGGTCGAAGACCAACAACTCCGCCACCAGTGTGTCCGGGCTGGCCAACCGCATCACCTTGCTGGCCCGCTCCGGGCAGGGCTCGGAAGCCGCCGACGGCCTGTACCGGGCCTGCGGCAGCCTGCAGCGGATCACCGATGAAGACCTGGGCGCCCTGGGCAATACCCTGCATTCGGACCTGTTCTACAACATGGCCACGCCGATCTGCGGCGATGACCAGTGGCTACTCAAGGAAAACTGCCTGCCCTCGGCCCAGGGCTTCAAGGACTGGACGGATTTTCGCCGCCTGCGTGACCGCGACCTGCTGCAGGGCCTGCTGACCACCCTGATCCACGAGGTCTACACCCACGGCGAAGTGGAGTTCATCCACCCGCTGTACAAGCAGTGGTTCGTCCGCGACATGGGGGTGCCGGCAGAGAAGGCGCGCACCACCGTGGCCTGGGTCACGGTGCACACCGGCGGCACCGAGAGCAATCACTTCGCCCATGCGGTGGCGGCGGTCAACGAGTTCGTCGATGCCATGCAGGTGCGGGTCGACCCGCAGGCCGCGCGGGAAATCTTCGCCGAATACCTGCAGCGCAAGGCTCGGGTAATGCGCGACTGTGCCCAGCTGTTGCGTTGATGGCTCCGGCCCGGCCCCGGCAACGGGGCTTGTGGCTGACCCAGGCTCGCCTATCCTGTTGCTGATTGACCCTTCCTTTTCATTTTGCAGCCTGCCTCGACAATGAATGACCTGAAACATCACGCCTCCCCGGAGGCATTGCCGGCGTCCGATGTGTCGGTGCGCCGCCGTTCCCTGGTGGCCGGTTGCGGCGCCCACGCGGTGCATGACGGCCTGACTGACGTGATCTATGTACTGCTGCCGATCTGGCAGGCGCAGTTCGCCATGAGCTACGCCCAGATCGGCCTGCTGCGCGGCGCCTATTCCGGGATGATGGCCGGCTTCCAGTTGCTGGCCAGCCGTGGAGCCAAGCGCTGGGGACGCGAGCGCCTGCTGGTGGGTGGCACTGCCCTGGCCGGGCTGGCCTACCTGCTGGCGGGGCAGGCCGGGGGGCTGGGGGTGTTGCTCCTGGCGCTGCTGCTGGGCGGCCTGGGG
Organism: Pseudomonas sp. JV245A; assembly: GCF_032424515.1. NCBI lineage: Bacteria > Pseudomonadati > Pseudomonadota > Gammaproteobacteria > Pseudomonadales > Pseudomonadaceae > Pseudomonas > Pseudomonas sp. JV245A. Next base: position 7,564 of record NZ_VYKE01000009.1, on the reverse strand, counting down.
GCCAGTACCCAGCACCCGCTGGCGTCCTCGATCATCACCGACACCCACGAGGCTGGCGGCGGGGTCAAGGAAGCGCTGTCCCAGTACAACTTCGCCGGGGACATCGGCAAGACCCTGATTCCCGGGTTGGTGGGGCTGCTGCTGACCGTGATCAGCTGGCGTGCCAGCGTGACCCTGATCGGCCTCCTGGGGCTGGCCGCTGCGCTGGCGCTGTGGTGGCTGATCCCGTCCCGGGCGGCGACCCTGGCCATGCAGGAAAAGGCGCCGAAGACGGTCAAGGGCCAGGGCTCGGTCGGCGGCCTGCGGGCACTGATCCTCACCGGCACCCTGGACAGTGCGGTACGCATGGGTTTCCTGACCTTCCTGCCGTTCCTGCTCAAGGCCAAGGGCGCCGGCACCGCCGGTATCGGCCTGGCCCTGACCCTGCTGTTCGTCGGTGGCGCTTTCGGCAAGCTGCTGTGCGGTTACCTCGGGGCGCGTATCGGCATGATGAAGACCGTGTGGATCACCGAGTTCACCACCGCCAGCCTGATCGTGCTGGCGGTGTTCCTGCCCTATGTGGGGTTGATGGTGATGCTGCCGCTGCTGGGGCTGGCGCTGAACGGCACCTCGTCGGTGCTCTATGGCGCGGTGCCGGACCTGGCGGGGGCGGGCAAGCGCGAGCAGGCGTTCTCGCTGTTCTACACCGGCACCATCGGCGGCGGGGCACTGGCGCCGGTGCTGTTCGGCAGCCTCGGCGACGTCACCGGGATTCCCCTGGCGGTGATGGCCCTGGCCGCGACCCTGCTGCTGACCCTGCCGCTGTCCTGGTACGTGCAGCGTGGCCTGGACGCCGACGCCCGATCCTTGCCCAGCCCCGGCTGAGGTCCCGCCAATGCCCTGAAAGCGCAGGCCCGGAGCGGGATTGTCCGGGCCTGCTGCTTGCTGGTGGAGCGCTAGCCGCGCAGGCGCCATTCGGGCCCCGCGGCAGGGGCCGGCAGCGGCGCTGCCAGGGTCCTGGCCAGTTCGACGAAGCGCTCCAGGCAGCGCGACCCCAGGGGCGTGCGCCAACTGACCGTCTGTTCCAGCACATAGGGCTCGGCCAGCGGCACATAGACCACCCCGGGACGCTGCAGGGTCGCGGTGTAGTCGGGCACCACGGCCACCCCGCGCTCCGCCGCCACCAGGGACACCAGGGTGGTCATCTGTGACGCCGTGGGCCCCAGGCGCGGGATGATCCCGCTGTGGGCGCAGAGGTCCTCCAGGGCGGTGTTCAGGGCCGATCCGTAGGCGCTGGGAAAGGTCACGAAGGATTCCCCCGCCAGTTCGCAAAACCCCAGGCTGCTCCTGCCGGCGAAGGCGCTGCGCGACGGCACCGCCACCACCAGGGAATCGCGCGAACTCACCAGCGACTGCAAACCGTGGGCCGGCAAGTTGGGCGCCCCCCAGCCAAAGCCGATATCCAGGCTGCCATCGATCAACTGCTGGCGCTGGCTGGCGGTGGACACCTCGCGAAACGCCAGCTCCACCTCCGGCAGGCTGCGGCTGGTGTTACGGATCATCTCGGAGAAAGCGTTGGACAGGGGAATCGAGCTGGCATAGCCGATGACGATACGGCCGATGGCGCCATGGGCGATCTTGCGCGCGGTGGCCTCGGCCTCGCCGACGGCACTGATCACCCCCCGGGCCTGCTGCAGGAACAGTTCGCCCTCCGGGGTCAGGCACACGGTGCGGGTCGAGCGTTCGAACAGGCGGATGCCCAGGCGCGCCTCCAGGGCGGCGATATGCCGGGTTAGCGGCGGTTGGGCGATCCGCAGGCGCAGGGCGGCGCGGCCGAAGTGCAATTCATCGGCAACGGTGACGAAATAACGCAGACGACGGAGCTCTAGCATTTCTTGTTTTTCCAGTATCAATCACGACGCAAACAGTATTGGCCGCTATTTGCGACTGTCATCAGAATGTAAGACGACCAGCCTAGACCAGCTTTCCAGGTTGCCGGGGGCACATGGGTACAGGCTCGGTTCACTCTGTTTTCCGATTGTTTTCGCAGGTATAAAAATGACAAGCAGCGAAGCCACGGCCGTCCGTTTTTCCTTGTCCCAGCGTGCGCTGGGCCTCAGTGCTCCAGGCACCTCGAGCATGCGCAGCAAAGCCAACGCCCTGAAGGAAAGCGGGATCAAGGTGATCAATTTCGCCGCCGGCGAATTGTCCTTCGATGCCTGCGAGGACATGCGCGCCGGGGCCATCGAAGCCATCGCCAATGCGCGCAACCGCTACACCCCGCCCATCGGCCTGCCGGCCCTGCGCGAGAAGCTCGCGCAACGGGTCAGCCAGCGCACCGGGGTGGAGTTCGCCGCCAATGAAGTGGCGGTCACCGCCGGGGCCAAGCAGGCGCTCTACAACGCCTGCATGGTGCTGCTCAACCCCGGGGACGAGGTGATAGTGCCCACCCCGTACTGGGAAACCTTTCCCACCCAGATCCGCCTGGCCGGCGCCACCCCGGTGTGCGTCCAGACCCGCGCCGACCACTACCGGCTGACGGTGGACGCGGTGCGTGGCGCGCTCACCGAGCGCACCCGGATGATCGTCATCAACACCCCCAACAACCCCACCGGCACCGTCTATGAACGCGAGCAACTGCTGGCCATCGCCCAGTTGGCCCAGGAGCGGCAACTGTGGGTGATGTTCGACGAGTGCTATCGCGGCCTGGTGCGCGAAGGCCGCGAGCACCACAACATCCTGGCGCTGTGCCCGGCATTGAAAGGGCAGACGGTGCTGATCGATTCCTTCTCCAAGAGCCAGGCGGTGACCGGCTGGCGGGTCGGCTACGCCTGCGCCCCGGCGCCGGTGATCGCGGCCATGCACAACCTGCAGGGGCACACCACCTCAAACCCCAGCAGCCTGTCCCAGTACGCCGCGCTCAATACCCTGAACGCCGATTCGTCGCACTTTGCCGACCTGGTCAACCCGTTCCTGCAACGCCAGCTGCACGCCGCACGCACCTACCTCGACCGCCTGGAAGGGGTGAGCTATGCGCCGCCGGAAGGCGCCTTCTACCTGTATATCGATGTCTCTTCCCGGCTCGGCGGCTACTACCACGGCGAAGCGGTGCGCGATGTGGATCACCTGGCCGACCTGCTGCTGACCGAGGCGCACATCGCGGTGGTGCCCGGCTCCGGTTGTGGCGACCCCCACTGCATCCGCATTTCCTACGCCGTGGAATATGAGGAACTGATCGAGGGCCTGGGCCGTTTCGCCCAGTTCATCTCGGCGATCGTCATCGACTGAAGCGGCTCCCGGCAGCCCAGCCCCCAGGGGATCAAGCCCGTTCCCGAGCCCGCCGTGGCCCGGGCCGGCGTCGTTCATCTTGTTGTCCGTGAAGTGAAGAACAATTACAGGAGAAAAACATGGAGAGTTCCCGCAAGGCGTTCATCGGCTACGTGCACCAGGCCCTGGTGGATGTCGAGGACCGCAACCTGGTGGAGGCCCTGCTGACGGGCTTTGAAAACCACCCCGACAAGCTGGACGGCTACTGCCTGACCTACCAGCGCATGACCTCGCGCAAGTGGTCCGAGGACTCGCTGTGCACGTTCTTCTGCGGCTGGCGCAGCCCGGATGGCGCGGCCCATGCGGTGTCCAGCATCATCGTGCGGCTGCTGCAGGAGTCCGAGGACCTGCCCGGTGATGACAACAAGCTCAAGCTGCTGGAGGCGGCCCGGCACTGCGGCGAGATCATCGTCGAGGACGTCGGCCTGGGCGAGATGCACGGCCATCCCCACCATTCCAAGCTCTACCACCGCATGGCTTCGGCCATCTGCGGCTCGGACAACTGGCGCCTGCAGGACAAGTACCTGAACCCCATCACCAAGGAGTTCTCCACCTGGGTCGGCGAGAAGCGCCCGCTGGCCCCGAACCTGGTGGAAGCCCTGGAGATGATGGCCCTGACCGAGCTGTTCAACACCGGCGAGTACAACCTGATGACACCACTGTGGAAGAACTGGCTGCGCGAATCCTGCGGTTACCCCGCCGGGGAAGCCAACCGCATCGCCGGCTTCCTCAGCGTTCACTGCGGCGCCGTCGAGGCCCGGCATTTCCGCCACGCCACCGACGCCCTGAAGCTCTACACCCAGGCCACCGGCCAGCAGGTCAACTACCGGCGCATCGCAGCGCTGTCCGATGAGTACGTGCTGCGCGCCTGCCAGCACCTGGAGAAGATGGCCTCCGTACTCAAGGAATAAGCGCCTGCCAACCAGGCCGGGCAGGGCGCCTGCCCGGCACCGCAGGCCGGACCCTCATTCATTTATTGGAGAACTACCCACATGCGTCTTGAATCCGACTCGATGGGTTCCATTTCGGTACCGTCCAACAAGTACTGGGGAGCCCAGACCGAACGCTCCATCCACAACTTCCCCATTGGCCGTGCACGTTTCCAGTGGGGGGCGCCGATGATCCGCAGCATGGGCATCCTGAAGAAGGCCGCGGCCCTGGCCAACCTCAAGCTCGGCGAGCTGCCGGAAGCCATTGCGCTGCCCATCGTCAAGGCGGCGGATGAGGTGATCAGCGGGCAACTGGACGAGCATTTCCCGCTGGTGGTGTTCCAGACCGGTTCCGGCACCCAGTCCAACATGAACGCCAACGAAGTGATCGCCAATCGGGCCATCGAGATGCTCGGCGGCGAGCTGGGCAGCAAGAAGCCGATCCACCCCAACGACCACGTCAACCGTGGCCAGTCGTCCAACGACACCTTCCCCACGGCGATGTACATGGTGGTGGTGACGGAGATCTTCGAAACCCTGCTGCCGGGCGTCTCGGTGCTGCGCGACACGCTGTTCGAGAAGGCCGAGCAGTACCGCGATGTGGTCAAGGTCGGACGCACCCACTTGCAGGACGCCACCCCCATCACCCTGGGCCAGGAGATCGGTGGCTGGGTCGAGCAGATCGACTACGCCTTGGCGGCCATCCAGCACAACCTCACCGGCCTCTACGACCTGGCCATCGGCGGCACGGCGGTGGGCACCGGGCTCAACTCCCATCCGCAGTTCGGCGACGAATGCGCCCGGGTCATCGCCGAGCTCACCGGCTACCCGTTCAAGTCCTGCGCCAACAAGTTCTTCGCCCTGTCGGCCCACGATGCCCTGGTCAACACCTCGGCGGCGATCCGAACCCTGGCCATGGCCCTGATGAAGATCGCCAACGACGTGCGCTGGCTGGCCAGCGGGCCGCGCTGCGGCATCGGCGAGATCGACATTCCAGAGAACGAGCCGGGCTCCTCGATCATGCCGGGCAAGGTCAACCCGACCCAGTGCGAGGCGCTGACCATGGTCTGTACCCAGGTCTTCGGCAACGACGCCACCGTGGCCTTCGCCGGCAGCCAGGGCAATTTCCAGCTCAACGTCTACAAGCCGGTGATGGTGCACAACGTGCTGGAAAGCATCACCTTGCTGGCCGAGTCCTGCCGGGCCTTCAACGACCATTGCGCGGTGGGCATCGAACCGAACCGGGCGCGCATCGAGGCCAATATCGAGAAGAACCTGATGCTGGTGACCGCCCTCAACCGCCACATCGGCTATGACAAGGCCGCGATCATCGCCAAGACCGCCCACCACGAGGGCAAGTCGCTGCGGGAAGTGGCCCAGCAGCTGGGCTATGTCTCGGCGGCGGATTTCGACCGCTACGTGGTGGCCCTGGACATGACCCATCCCTGAGCGAACCCGGTGTTCCCCAACCACAAGAGGCGTGTGAATCCCATGCAGGAAGCTGATATTCGCCGAACCAACCTGAGCCAGTTGCTGCGCCGCAAGCGCTGCCTTCGCGTGCTCGAAGCCCACAGCCCGATCTCCGCCCTGCTGGCGGAGCAATCCAGGCTGGAGCGGGGCAGCGGACCGAGCCTGGTCTACGACGCCATCTGGTCCAGCTCCCTTACCGACTCGACCCACAAGGGCCTGCCGGACATCGAGATCCTCTCGCCGAGCAACCGCTTGCACGGCATCCGCGAGATCTTCGATGTGTGTTCGTTGCCGATGATTTTCGACGGCGATACCGGGGGCAAGGCCGAGCACTTCGCCATCCACGTGAAGATGCTGGACCGGGCCGGGGTCTCGGCGGTGGTGATCGAGGACAAGTGCGGGCTGAAGAAGAACTCGCTGTTCGGCAACGCGGTGAGCCAGCTCCAGGACTCCATCGAGGAGTTCTGCGAAAAGATCCGCGTGGGCTGCGCCAACCGCAGCCACGAGGATCTGCTGATCATCGCCCGTTGTGAAAGCCTGATCCTCGACAAGGGCATGGACGATGCCATCGAGCGCTGCCTGGCCTATGTCGCGGCCGGCGCCGACGGGATCATGATCCACAGCCGCAAGAAGGACGGCCTGGAGATCCTCGAGTTCGCCCGGTTGTTCCGCCGCCACTGCCCGCGTGTGCCGCTGATCTGTGTGCCCACCAGCTACGCTCACTTGAGTTTCGACGAGCTGGAGGGGGCGGGCTTCAACGCGGTGATCTACGCCAACCACATGCTGCGCAGTGCCTACATGGCCATGCGTGATGTGGCGGTGGGGATTCTCGAGCATGGCCGGACCCTGGAGGTGGAGCCGCGGTGCCTGGGCATCGACGAGATCCTCGACCTGGTGCCGGGCACCCGTTAGGCACTCGCGGCCAACCCCCTTCGCAGGGCCGTGGAACGGGCGTGCTTTATCCGATTCCACTCCGAGATTCGGAACGTTCTGAATTCAGAATTTTCCTACAGACGCTGTGGGGGGCGCTGTCTAGACTCGCTCCCCGTTCGCCCGGCCAGCTACCACAGGCAACACGCTGAATGGCGGTGGTTGGTCAGGGCGGGCTGCAACACGGCTGTACCTGCCTGCCCGGTCCATGTTTCGCCTACTGCCCAGGCTGACCGGGTTGGTTCTACAGCGTGGGGCACTCATGGCCCCGGTCCCCACATCCCCCCAACCTCTCATCGCCCCAGCCCCCTGATACCCGGCCATCGCCAGTGGCTCAGGGCAAGGTCTGGGCGCGGGCCAGGCTCGGTGCCTGCGCGCCACCCTCCCAGGCACCACCCAGGGCCCGGAACAGATTTACCTCGGCCAGCAACTGCGCCAGGCGGTCATTGATCAGCCCTTGCTGGGCGCTGAACAGCGAGCGCTGGGCATCGAGGAACACCAGGTTGCTGTCGACGCCGATGCGGTAGCGGTGCTCGGCCAGGTTGTAGTAGTCCTGGCTGGCCTGCACCAGGCTGTGCTGGGCACTCAGTTGCTGCTGGAAGGTCTGGCGCGCGGCCAGGCCGTCGGCGACTTCCTGGAAGGCGGTCTGGATGGCCTTTTCATACTGGGCGACGCTGATGTCCTTCTGCAGCCGGGCGTAATCCAGGCTGGCCCGCAGGCTGCCGGCATTGAAGATCGGCAGGTTGATCTGCGGCTGGAAGGTCCAGGCCCCGGCACCGCCCTTGAACAGCCCGGACAGCTCCTTGCTGGCGCTGCCGGCGTTGGCGGTCAGGCTGACGCTGGGGAAGAACGCTGCACGGGCCGCGCCTATATTGGCGTTGGCGGCCTGCAACTGGTACTCGGCCTGGAGAATGTCCGGGCGCCGCTGC